>JAUSEJ010000236.1 GCA_030650265.1 Dehalococcoidia bacterium
CCTGATATCGCTCAGTAGCGACATTTTAGACCCTCCAACTAAGTGTCAATGCTCCCGACGGGGCGTCCTTCGGCTGAAGGACACCCCCGGCTACAGACGCACTTAGACACTATGAGGAAGATAGAAGACATACCTCCGCCCTCACCCTGACCCAAATCTGTTTCAACACTCATGAGCCTACCCCTACTCGCACCAACCGACAGATCAGCCAATCTCACTACCCAACCTTACAATCGTCGCCACCGCTTGAGCCACCATTCCCTCGCCCCGACCGACAAACCCGAGCCCCTCCGAGGTAGTAGCCTTCACGCTCACACGGTCAACCCCAATTGCCAAGGCCTCACCAATCCGCCGTCGCATCTCGAAAAAATAGGGCGACAGTTTGGGCTGTTGAGCGACTATAACGGCGTCGACGTTGCCGGGCTCATAGCCCTGCGCTGCTAAAAGATCGCGGACCCTGACCAATAGCCCGATGCTGGAAGCATCCTTATAGGCCGGATCGCCTGGAGGGAAGTGAATCCCGATATCTCCCAAGGCTGCAGCGCCCAGCAGTGCGTCCATTATGGCGTGTACGACCACGTCCGCGTCGCTATGTCCATCGAGACCAAGATGAAACGGCACCGTTACGCCACCGAGGACCAGAGGCCGACTCTCTACGAGAACATGCACGTCGTAACCGAAACCGACTCTCATCAGGCGACGGCACCACCTTCCCGCTGGCCCACAAGGAAGCGTGCCACAGCGAGATCCAAGGAGGTAGTGATCTTCAGATTATCTTGAGAACCTTCATATATTGCTACTGGATAGCCAAGACGCTCAACCAGCATGGCGTCATCAGTCACATCGTCACCGCATCTGGCGTAGGCCTCTTTGATTATAGCAGATTTGAATATCTGGGGCGTCTGCACCGCAACAAGTGAACCCCGATCGAGGCTCCTGTGCACCGTCCCGCCCTCCACCACTTTGATCGTGTCCTTGACAGGGATTGCCGGTACGGCCGCGCCCCAACGCTGAGCAGCAGCAAGCCCCCGGGCCACCATTTCCACGTCGATAAGCGGTCTCGCAGCATCATGGATGAGCACCAGGTCGCAGCCGTCCAGGTGTTTCAGCCCGGCAGCCACCGAGTCCTGTCGTCTGGCGCCGCCAACGCAGACCTCTATTACCTTTGTATAACCCCCCGACTGGACCAACTCCCGGGCGCGCTGGAGATTGGCCTCGGACAACACAATGACTATGCGCTCGATAGCCGGGAACGCCTGAAAAACGCCGAGAGAATGGGCTAACACGGGCGAACCGCCAAGATCGGCGAAGATCTTGTCGAGGCCTCCCATGCGAGCGCTTGCCCCGGCTGCCAAAAGCACAACCCCTGCTCCGCCGATCGTGCCAGGTTCAGATCGACCCAAATCAGGTTCCTCGCTCAATTGCTCCATTCTTGGTCTGGGCGAAAATCATCCGGCCAGCGACTGTTTGTAACACCCGCGTGACTACTATGTCAAGCTGAGCATTCAGGTGGCGCCGCCCTCCCTCGACCACGACCATTGTGCCATCTTCAAGGTAACCCACCCCCTGTCCCATCTCCTTGCCTTCCTGAATGATCCGCACCATCATCTCCTCGCCTGGAAGGACCACCGATTTCACCGCATTGGCCAGTTCATTTATGTTATACACCTTCACGCCCTGAATCTCTGCCACCCGATTCAGATTGAAATCGGTGGTGATAATCGGGGCGCGCATACTCTTGGCCAGTTTGACAAGTTTGCCGTCCACCTCGTGAACATCTTCCATTTCCACATCAAGGATCTGGATAGGAACCACGGAGTCCTTCTGGAGCTTGTTCAACATATCCAGACCCCGGCGACCGCGGTTGCGCCTGAGGATATCGGCAGAGTCGGCTATGTGTTGCAGTTCGGCCAGAACGAAACGGGGAATCAAGAATGTCCCCTGAATGAATCCAGTCTGACTGATATCGGCGATTCGTCCATCGATTATAGCGCTTGTATCGAGAATAATGTAGTTGTTGCGCGGCGAGGGCTTTGGCTCAGCCGTCACCGTGCCACCCAAACGACTGGAAAGCACGTTAAACAACTCTCGCTCCCGCATAACCATTATGGCGATGCTAAAATAGCCGAGGAACATGGAGACCACGAAGGGGAGTATCTCGCCAAAATTGCCCGGAAGCATGGACAGAGGTAGAGCCAATAAGGCGGAAATCACTAGACCTACTATCAATCCGATTGTCCCCGCCATCAGATCCTGAGCCGGTATCTGCCTGATCTGCCTGATAATCCAGCGGAAGGGACGGGTCGTGAAATAGGGCGCCAGAAGTAGCCCCAGGGCAGAGCCAGAGAGCGTCAATGATAGGACCCAGCGCATGTATTCCGGACTGGCGGACTCACCACCAATGGCTATGCCCAGCGTCCAACCACCGAAACCGAAGAGAATCATCGCCAGAATTCGAAATATGAACTCTATCGACACCACCAGCACCTCCTATGATAACCCGAGAAAAAAGAAAAGTGCACCGAAGTACACTTTGACAAGACAACATGCTGTCCTAGCCATGTAGTTATGTTGCCACGAGAGGACCAAAGCGACGCCTAATAGTACCTGAGCAAGCATAGGGAACTGCAGTAAACTCAATATCTCACTATGAAGTTTAGCACACAGGGAGGCAAAAGTCAAAACTCACTTTAGAGCAATTTGCAGTGCCTCGCCCAGATCCCTGGCGCCAATAAGCTCAATGCCCTGCCCCAAAAGGCGAGGATGGACAGACGACCGTGGGAGCAGACAAGCGCGAAAA
This sequence comes from Dehalococcoidia bacterium, assembly GCA_030650265.1. Next base: position 2,801 of record JAUSEJ010000236.1, read on the forward strand.
CCCAGCTTGGCCGCTTCCGTGAGCCTGCGTTCCACCTGACTAACAGATCGGAGTTCGCCGCCCAATCCCACCTCGCCCATGACCACCAGATCGGGATCAACTGGTGCCTCGCGGAAGCTGGAGGCCAGCGCCACGGCCACGGCCAGATCGGCAGCGGGCTCGCTCACCCGGAGTCCACCGACGACGTTCACAAAAATATCCTGGTTGGAGAGGCCAAGTCCTACCCTCTTGGTCAATACGGCGGCGATGAGCAGGAGCCGATTCAAGTCTATACCGTTGGCCGTTCGCCGGGGGAGACCGAAGCTCGTGGTAGTCGTTAACGCCTGGACCTCCACCAGGATGGGGCGCGTCCCTTCCAATGTCACTGCCACCGTCGCACCCGTGGTCAAATGGGACCGCTCGGCGAGAAAGGCTGCCGATGGATTGTCAACCTCTGCCAGTCCGTTGCTGGCCATTTCGAAGACCCCCACCTCGTTGGTAGAGCCGAATCTGTTCTTCACGCTGCGAAGCAGTCTGAAAGTGTGGAAGCGCTCCCCCTCGAGATAGAGTACTGTATCGACAATGTGCTCCAACACGCGAGGCCCGGCGATGGTGCCCTCTTTTGTCACGTGGCCAACAATAAAGACCGGCACGCCAATGGACTTCGCCCAGCGCATGAGACGCTGGGTACATTCCCGCACCTGCCCGACGCTGCCTGCGGCCGAGCTCAAGTCGCTAAGGTATACCGTCTGGATGGAGTCGATAACAACCAATTTGGGAGACAGAGCCTGAATATGCTCCATGATCGCATCTAGATTGGTCTCGGAGACGAGGAAAAGCTCATTGCCAGTAATGCCGAGCCGGTCGGCCCGCATTCTTATCTGCTCAGCGGACTCCTCCCCGGATACATAGAGTACCCGGCCGAGGCTGCGCTCCAGCATGGCGCAGACCTGAAGGACAAGAGTTGACTTGCCAATTCCCGGATCGCCGCCAATCAGCACCAGCGACCCGGGGACAAGGCCGCCGCCGAGGACCCGATCGAACTCCGCCATGCCCACTTTGGCGCGGCGAAAGTTCTCGGACGCCACTCCCGACAGACGTTGGGGCCTGCTTTGGAGCGTGGCTGAAGACGCTGAAGTTCCCTGGGGGGAAGACGCCTGAACAGTCTCGACGTAGGAGTTCCACTCATTGCAGTCCGGACATTTCCCCATCCACTTGGGGCTTTCCGACCCGCACTGCTGGCAGACAAAAACCGTTCTCGCTGCGCGCTTGACCATCTCCGTTATCCTAATCTAGAAAATATGTTCTGATTATTATAGCAGAGATAGGATGGCAGAACAATTCGGTTTCAGCTAGACGGCAGGCCTAACTTCTCCGTGCCCTTAAATACTGCCAGCCAAAGGCGACCACGCCGAGAAGAGGCACCATCCCGGCAAAGATGAACATAGTTCTAAAGTTGCTGGCCTCGAGGACCAGCCCGAACAGCATGGCGCCGAGGCCCGATCCCAACTCTAGGGCGGTGCCGAACGTCCCCATCGAAGACCCGCGGTCCTCCGGCTCCACCCGGTCGATAGCAAGAGCCATCAACACCGGAATGACACTACCAAGGCTCAATCCCAAGAGAATGCCCGAGACCAGCAGCATCGCCAGCGAGGTGGAAGCGGAAAGTAACACCAAGGCCACGGCTGCCAAGACAAGCCCGGGTAGGGCTACGCTGGTGCGACCGAAACGATCGGATGCAGGACCGGCGACGAGTCGAGACAACACCATCGCTGCCGTCACCGCACTAAAGAAGAAACCAAAGTTCCCTATACGGTTGGCGCTGGCAAACAGCGGCACGAAGGCAATCGCCGTACCCCAAGTAACCGTTAGGCAACATGCAACCGTAGCCGGAAGCAGAGCACCCCGGCTAAAGAGCTTACCTCGCGTTCCTTGTGGCCGGTGTTTTAGCCTCGTGGGCTCTTTAATAAGCAGGGTGAGAAGGAAAGCAAGGCCCCCCATAACCGCCGAGGCAAAGAAGACGGCCCAGAAGCCATAGATCTGATAGACGAACATGCCCAGCGCCGGGCTAATCGATTGGCTGAGATTGCTGGACGTGCCAAACCAGCCAATGGCCTCGCCGCGTCTGTGTGAAGGTGTAATGTCGGCGGCAAGGGAAATGCCCGTGCTGCTAAAGCTGGCCAGGCTTGTGCCATGGAAAAGCCTGAGACCGATAAGCAGAGGGATGCTAACGGCCAGATTGTACAGTAGGGCAGCTGGTAAGAGGACAGCAGAGCCGAGAAGCATCATGCCCTTCCGTCCTCGCTCGTCGCCGTAGCGCCCGGCGAAAACGCTCAGGATGACGACGGGCACTGAGAACATGCCGACCACCAGGCCGGTTAAGCTCTCGCTGCCGCCTATGGATAGCACATATAGGGGGATTACTGCCATCAGTAAAGACGTGCTGCTGAAAAAGGCGGCTCTTCCCAGGCAAGCCAATAGGAAGTCGCGACTTATTAGTCGTTCCGGCTCTACCTCAACTCCAGCAAATGCTTCCGCTTCCATCCTACCTCCCACCGGTTCGCACCCTAGCCTAGCACAGGCACAGTACTTCGTCAAGGAATCGTGGCGAGATTCCTGATGGGGCAGACTGCCGGCCCGACATGATCTATAATATGTATGTGTCTCATTCTAGCCTTGTTAAGCATTGCTGATTTGAGACAAGCTTAAGAGGGAGAAACGAGGCGATACAATGGTTTGCCCGGTTAAGCTTTATGGCGGAGTACTGGCGGCCATTATTGGCTTGACGGTTGCTGCGATGATATTGGCATTCGGAGGCGCTGTCTGGGCTGTTATCCTAGTCGGACTCTCAGGCCTCGGCACCGGGCTCGGAGCCTATCGGCACAGTCTTGGCCGCGGAAAGCGGTGGCTAGGCCTGCTTG
>JAUSEJ010000246.1 GCA_030650265.1 Dehalococcoidia bacterium
TACCGGTTCTGCCCCTTCCCGCGGCTTGGGCTTAGGAAAGAAGATCTCCCCATCGATCTTTTCCTCTCCCTCATAAAGAAAGAATTTGCCCTCAGCTTCCTCTCTGACCTCATAGGGGCTTTTGCGGCTTATGACGACGGGAGCGCTAGAAGAGCTCTTCATGAAGAAGGAGCCTGGCCGTAGCATTTGGCCATTCTTAAGCCTTGACGGCCGGGCCGCCACCAGTTCCGCCAGGTCAACCTCGTCAAACTTGTTTTGGTAGGTGCCTACGGCTTGCTTGAACTCGCTAACCTTGTCGAGGTCTTCGGTGTCTTTCACACCCTTGTTCCAGAGTTCCCACTTGATGATGAGGTCTCGGGGAATCTGGGGATATTTGCTAGTTAGTTCATCGATCCTTGTCATTACTCTTCTCCTATTGTTTTAGAAGGTGTCTACAGTTGTTCGGATCGCCAAGGCTATGAGGGATCACAAGCCCATAATCGGTCCTCCTTGGAGCGAGAACTTTACAAGACCGGCATGTTTGCCAATTCCGATCGGACGGACAGCTTCAGTTATGCTGCGTCCAACAGTGGTGGCGAGAGAACGCCAGTTCGTGATTATGTTCTGCTTTACAAACCGTATTTGAGGTCGCCTTTGACTCTTTATCCGGTGTATACGCTTTGGGGTCGTCTTCGACCATCATCCAGACCGGGGAACTTCTGCGGTCGTCATTGACTCGGGAAATTTGTGCAACCTTCTTCGGCTACACGAATACCCAGCAACATAATTATACCATCAGTGATGTTTGGCGTCAAACACTGTTGTTCGTCGTTACAGCTATTCTTCGAGGCTGTCAAACCGCCCGACCGGCAATTGCCCCTTCGTAGATGGCCGCCAGGGCGTCACGGACTTGTTTGGCATCGCCGATCAGATGCAATTCAGGTACTTTTTCCCCTAGCGCGGCGAAGAGGTCGGCGACCGGTTCCCGGCCGGTCGCAATGACAACCGTGTCGGCTTCGATCAATTGGCTCAGACCGTCCTTACGGATCACGACTCCTTGCTCGTTGATCTCTTCGTACTCCAGACCAGCTATCGTTCGCACGCCAGCGTCGTTCAATTCCTGCAACACAATCCAGCGCACGCTACGCCCGAGATCGTCGGCAATGCGGCCCGTCCGTCTCATAAGGGTAACCTGCATGCTCTTTGCCGCCGTTGGCAGAGTGCGGGTAGCTTCGAGGGTGCCGGCGCGGGTAAGAAACAAGGCTGCTTCAGCAGTGGCTGCCCCTCGCTTGGCGATGAAAAGAGACACATCGCAGCCGGTACCGCGGGCGCCAATGACGACGACCCGTCGCCCGACCTCGACTTTGCCGCTTAGTACGTCATTGGCATGGACGACGTTGGCGCCTTGAATGCCCGGAATTTCCGGCAGCGTGGGAGATGACCCGGTGGCGACGATCACGGTATCGGGTCGGAGGCTCTCCACCAGACCCGACGTTACCTCCTTGCCGAGCACGATGTTAACTCCTTGATTGATCGCCTGGTATGATAGATTGCGCACTAACCCGGCGAATTCGCCCTTTCCCGGTATGACGGCAGCCAAATTCAATTGCCCGCCAAGGCAGTTCGTCTTCTCATAAAGGGAAACAGCGTGACCTCTGGCGGCCGCCACCCTTGCCGCCTCAAGGCCGGCCGGACCACCGCCTATGACCAGCACCTTCTTGCTTCTTGGCGCTGCCTTCACGGCGAGTTCTCTTTCCCTGCCCGCCTCGGGATTCACCAGGCAGGCGTTAGGATTGCCGCTGAAGATGTTGTCAAGACATCCCTGATTGCAGCCAACGCAGGTGTTGATGTCCGTGAATCCACCCTCGAATGCCTTTCGTGGTAGGTGGGGGTCGGCGATGAAGGCGCGGCCCATGGCGACAAAATCCGCCTTTCCCTGGCGGATGATCTCGTCGGCCAGTCCCGGATCGTTGATGCGATTGCAGGTGATCACCGGCACCTTGACCTTCTCTTTGATGGTCTCGGCCAGATAAACAAAGGCGC
>JAUSEJ010000247.1 GCA_030650265.1 Dehalococcoidia bacterium
GATGAACTGCAGAATCCCTTGAAGGGGCACATGCGCCCACATCGGGCGATTGTTGAGTTCGTACCCCAATTCGTAGATAGCCTTCTCGAGGAGGAAGGCATCGAGAAGCACGCCGATGTCCTTCCTCGCCATGGGCAGGATGGGAGCCTGGTCCGCTGACGCGAGGTATGCCTTGAGGAAAGTTGCACTGACCCACAAGCTCCAGTAGCGAGCCCACGGCTCAAGAAAAGTCAGGTCTTCCGGTCGGACAGACACGCCGGGAACCGTCCCGGTCAAGGCAACTTGAGCCGCATAGTCAAAGGATCTCAGCATACCAGCCACATCTCGCAAAGGGGACCGTTTGATCCGGCGCTCGCTCAGCGGCCGCGCCAGCTCTCCCTCGAAGTTGGTGACGATGAATTCCCTGCCTGTATAGAGGACCTGTCCCAGATGGTAGTCGCCATGGCAGCGAATGCGCGACGCCAGGATCTTATGGTCTGCCACACGCTGAAACCGCTCAAGAATGTTCTCCTGCCGATCAAGCACTTTGTGAGCATCAAGTTGCACCCTCTCCGGCAGGCTGCTGAGACTAACCTGCAAAGTCTTGCACACCCGGGTAGTCAAAACGCGCATGGACTGGAAGATGGAGCGCTGATACAGGGTCGAAAACGGTTCAGGCGCAAAGACCGGGTCGTCGGCGTCTGCCGCCAGCGCCAGATGCATCTCGGCGGTTCGTTTGCCTAGCAGCCACGCTGATTCGAAATAGGCGCCAATCATCTCGTGGACAACGGGGGGGGTGTCCTTTTCGGCAGCGCTTAACGGCGTCTCACTGCAAAGCAATAGGGCCTGCAACTCCGGCCTCAGCGCCAACACGCGCTCGAAGAAATGACCGAGGACATCCAGTGTAAGCTGCCAGGCATCAATCGCTTCTGGCACATATTCGTGAAGAAGTGCCAGGGTTGTGGTATCACCGCGAGGCGCACGGTATTCGATAGCGCCAACCAGCTTAGGGGTATAGACGAACCCTTTCTTAGTCAGGTATCGCCCGATCTCCAAGTCCGGGTTGGTCCCTACCTCCAGGCGACGGAAGAGCTTGAGGATAAAACGATCACCGTAGATCACCGAGGAGTTTCTCCGCTCTCCCTTGAGGAGAGCCGGGCCGAGTCTCAAGTCTCCCGCATCCAGCAACTGCCGGAGGGCACGGCTCGTGGACGTGTGTACTTCTCCTTCAGTTCCGCGCAGGCGATGGCGGCCAGCTATGGTTGCCAGCAACGCTTTGCTGAAGCCCGGGTCAACCAGCGCATTGTATAGTACTCTTTCCTCGCCATCACAGTTCAACTGGAGGCGGGCAACGATCTCCTGAGGTGACTCCTGAATAAGTTGTATGGCGCGATCGCCCCTGGCGACGACGAGAGGAATGGCATAGGTTTCTGCATCACTGTCTGTGTATTCCACCGTAGTCATAAAGACGTATCCCAGTGCTTGGGAGTTTGGCACAACGATAGAGTCGCCTACCATAATCGACTTTATGTGCCTCGTCTTACTGCTATACCAGAGGCATTTGTTAAGGTATGAGGACATGACACCGACTTCCGCCTTATTTAGCATCGCTGCGATTCCTTGCGCCCCTATATCCCCGTTTCCGCTCAACACCGGGATGGCAGCCTTGGACTGGGGGTAGATATCGCCGCCCTGGTTCAGTGGGGTCACCAATCGGGACTCCAGAGCAAACCAATAGAAGGCATGGGGCCCTAAGGTGAGGAAATATGGTTGGTCGCCAACAGGAGGGAAATCGGTCCTGCCAAACACTTCCACGGGAACCATTCCCCGGAAGTCAGACAGGTCCAGGTAGACGCCCTGCACGAAGCGCGAAAGGTTCGCCACGACGAGAATGGTTTCCTGACCGAAGCGGCGAACAAAGGCCAGTATTTTGCGATTATCGGGTTGAAGAAGCTGCAGCGACCCCCTGCCAAAGGCCTTGAAACGCTTTCTGATCGCGATCAGTCGCTTCATCCACCAGAGCAAAGAATAGGGGTTGCTCTGTTGAGTCTCGACATTCACGGTTTCGTAGTTGAATTCCGGGTCGACGACGACTGGTGAGTAGAGCCGCTGCGAATTGGCGTGGGAGAAACCGGCATTCCGGTCCGCGCTCCACTGCATGGGCGTACGAACGCTGTTGCGGTCGCCAAGAAAGATGTTATCACCCATGCCGATCTCATCGCCGTAGTAGATGACTGGCGTACCCGGGAGCGAGAAAAGTAGGCCATTCATAAGTTCTATGCGTCGGCGATGGTTTCCCAGAAGAGGGGACAGGCGACGCCGGATTCCGAGGTTGATACGCGCCTCAGGATCGCGGGCGTAGGCGCGCAGCATATAGTCACGTTCCTCATCCGTGACCATCTCAAGAGTCAGCTCATCGTGGTTGCGGAGGAACACCGCCCACTGAGCGGTTTCTGGTATCATCGGCGTTTGCATCAGAACGTCGGCTACGGGAAAGCGATCCTCCATGTGTAAAGCCATAAACATCCGGGGCATAAGCGGGAAATGAAAAGCCATATGGCACTCGTCGCCCTTGCCAAAATAGGCTACGGCGTCTTCCGGCCACTGGTTGGCCTCGGCAATTAGCATGCGGTTGGTAAAGCGGTCGTCCACATGTCGCCGTAATTCTCTCAAGAACGTGTGGGTCTCCGGTAAGTTCTCGCAGTTGGTGCCTTCTCTCTGGTACAAATATGGAATAGCGTCCAGTCGCAGCCCATCAATGCCCAGTCGCAGCCAGAAGTCCATCACCCGCAAGATAGCCTGGCGAACCTGGGGGCTATCGTAGTTGAGATCTGGCTGATGTGAGTAGAAGCGATGCCAGTAGTAGGCCGAAGCAACCGGGTCCCAGGTCCAATTCGAGGCTTCGAAATCCTTGAAGATGATCCGCGCATCTTTGTATTTCTCGGGAGTATCACTCCAAACATAGAAGTCACGCCACACGCTTCCCGGCTTTGCCCGGCGCGCCCGCTGAAACCAGGGATGCTGGTCCGAAGTGTGGTTGCACACGAGTTCACTCACCACCCTCAGCCCTCGACGATGTGCCTCGCGCACGAGAACCTTGATGTCGTTCAGCGTGCCGAAGGCGGGATTAACACTAGTGTAGTCGGCGATGTCATAGCCGTCGTCCTTCAGGGGCGAAGGATAGAAAGGCAGCAGCCAAATAACGCCTACGCCCAGGTCCTTCAAGTAGTCTAGTTTACTGGTTAGACCGGCGAAATCGCCAATGCCGTCGCCGTCACTGTCGAAGAAAGAGCGAACGTGAAGCTGATAGATGACAGAGTCTTTGAACCAGAGTGGATCGTCCGCAAACGTACTAGCTTGCTCGCGCGAAGACATGGTCTCTTCCTCTTTTCAATTGACAAGGTTGCATAACAAATAATCGAGATGAACAACTGATGTCTGGCGCCTCGAACAGGGTTAAAGGAGTTTGCAACAATTGTAAAGTCAGGCTGTTTGACTCGACCTGACCAAGAATAACACCGCATCATGGGGCTGTCAACAACTGAGCCACTGTGCAACCCACATCTCCGAGTCAGGCTAAACCCTTCAAACAAGGGACCAAAACACGTGTAAGCGAGACACCAGCCCACCGAACCGGCAAGGCAGATACCTCGCTTACCTAAGTCGCATCAAAAAGACTACGCCTATGGCGGAATTACCTCGAGACCGTGGCTTTAGGTGCAACAGCCAGCGGCCTGCAGGGCTTTTCACAGCCTCGCCTAGTATAGTACCACCAGTTGAGGAAAGCGCAAACGACGAAGAAAGCAAAGAAAATATAGAAGGCCGCATTGGCCGAATGGTAACTGGTCAGCGCCCACCCGAAAAGAATCGGGAAGAAGAAAGCGCCGTAGGCGGCGATAGACGTAAAGCCGAGAACCGGTCCCGCCTCTTCCGGAGGGAAAATAAAGGGGATCTGCTGAAAAGTTGAGCCGTTGCCGATACCCGCAGCGAGAAAAAGAATCAGCATCCAGACGAGAAATGGCGTGAAATCGGTAGCGCTCTGCGGCGCCGTAGAGAACGTTACGCCGATCGAGGCAACGCACAGAATAATACTGCAGACCAACGTGACCACGCCGCCGCC
>JAUSEJ010000252.1 GCA_030650265.1 Dehalococcoidia bacterium
GATGGTCACGCCGTGCGGCGCTAAGTCGGCGGCTTTGAGCAACAGCGAACCCGAGCCAGAGGTCGGGTCATAGAGGCTCTGGCTCTGCGATTGCGCGCCGGCGATGCCGATCATTTTGGCCATGATACGGGAGACCTCAGCCGGCGTGTAGAACTGTCCCTTGCTCTTGCCGGATTCTGTGGCGAAGTTGCGCATCAGGTACTCGTAGGCGTCGCCCAAGAGGTCATCGCCCTCGGCGCGATTGCTCCGGAAGTCGAGCGCCGGTTTGTCGAAGATGGCAACAAGGTTGGATAACCGGTCCACCATGTCCTTGCCATTGCCTAGTTTATCGGGGTTATTGAAGTCGGCGACGTCGATCACGCCCTTCAGACCGTTGGCCTCGGCGAGCTTGCCGATGATCTTGTTGATCTTGTCGCCGATCTCCTTGTCGCCTTTGAGGGCGACCATATCGGCGAAGCTGCCGCCCGGGGGAACGTCGAGCAGCGCATCGGCTTGACCGGCGTATTTGTCGGAGACATATTTCACGAAGAGAAGGACGAGGACGTAATCCTTGTACTGCGAGGCGTCCATGCCGCCGCGTAACTCGTCGCAACTCTTCCAGAGAGAACTATAGAGTTCTGATTTCTTGATTGGCATATGGGCTCCTACCAAACTCTTGCACAACACTTCTCACGTGCACGGACAGGCCGCCAATCTTGACAAACTTTTCAGTGGTTTTGTAAACGCGATGTTATGTCCACATCATTCGACGAAGCGCAAGAAGCTGACGGGCTGTCTGAACCCATATTAGCACCCGTAAGGGCGGTGGTCAAGGATTTTGGTGGCGTTGTTTGCAAAGAGGATCAGGCCAGATTCCTGAAGGCCTGCCGGGACGACTCCATAACAGATTCTCTGTCACAGTCTGGGCTTCGACCACCGGTTCCTTGTTTCTCCGGTTGAAAGACCTATGGACGACATGGGGCGAGGGATGGCGTATCCAGCAGGAGAAGCAACTCTGCCGTGGGCAGCGCATAGACGGCCCCGGCAGCAAGTTCAGACTCTCGACTGCGGGTTGCGATGAAGCCGCCGCCGGCCTCTGCGACGTGCCGCGCAGCGCGTTCGTCGATGTTGTGCTGGTACTTAACCTCAAGAAGGATGGTGTTGGACTGAGGTGGAGCGAAGACGAAATCGATCTCGCGCCGGTTGTCGGGCCGCCAGTAATAGACCTGATTGCCAAAGGCTCGTTTCGGATTGATGGTCAACATGGCCCCCACCCGCTGCCCATGGTTTCGGGCGTCTAGCTGAAATTGGCTAGTCAGACTAGCCAATTTCCCACAACGACAAAGAGGGAGGAGCTTTGCTGGTTCAAAGCGGTTGAGTTCGAGATATTTGGGGTGAACTGCTGTGTTTGGCTGGCTGGTGCTTAATCTGAATTGGCCAAAAAACCGCGACTGCGATTGACGCTTTCCCCCTGGTATGATACACTTCTTCTCAGACACACGACTTGATGGTTTGGTGTGGTAGCTTTCACGGGGGTTCAAGCCTGACGTTCTACTTAGTCGCAAAATGCTCTCCTAGTCGCATAATTGCCCCTCACAGAACCAGGCAGGAAAGAAGAAAGCTCGGTGGGGTTTATCTATGGTCGTGGGCCAAAGGTTTGAAACATGCTGGGGCAGTTTTTCTCACCTAAAAGTGTTGCCGTAGTCGGCGCCGCGAGAGAGCCGGGCAAGGTGGGCTACGGCGCTCTCAAGAACGTTATTGACTCCGGCTTCAAAGGCAGAATCTACCCGGTAAATCCCAAGGCGGACAACATCCTTGGCCTCAAGTGCTATCCCTCGATCAAGGCAATTCGGGGCAAGATCGATCTCGCAGTGTTGGCCATCCCCGCGGCTGCCGTCCTCTCCGCTGTTTCCGAGTGCGGTCACAAGGGCATAAAGGGCATAATCGTTCTGGCTGCGGGCTTCCGGGAGGTTGGCTCCGCGGGGGCCGCTCTGGAAAAAGAGGTGCTTTCTGTTGCCCGCCAATTTGGTATGCGGATTCTGGGGCCCAACTGCCTGGGGCTGATCGACACCCATACGCCGGTAAACGCCAGTTTCGCCGTCGGCATGCCCATCCGGGGCGAGATCAGCTTCATGTCCCAATCGGGCGCTCTCTGCACGGCGATTCTGGATTGGGCGCTTAAGCAGGAATTGGGCTTCGCCAAGTTTATCAGTCTTGGCAATAAGGCCGACATAGATGAGATAGACCTTCTCAACGAATGGGCGGCAGACGAGCATACGCGCGTGATAATCGGTTACCTCGAAGGCATTAGCGAGGGGCGCCGGTTGATGAAGGCAGCGCGGGTGGTTACGAAGAACAAGCCGGTGGTAATGGTCAAGGCCGGCGTCACTGCCGCGGGGAGCCGGGCGGTGTCGTCCCATACGGGATCGCTGGCCGGCTCGGATTCGGCCTATGATGCCGCCTTCCGGCAATCCGGCATCATCAGGGCAAAGTCGGTTGAAGATCTGTTCAATTTGAGCGTGGCCTTCTCCTCTCAGCCTCTGCCGCAGGGATCGCGACTCGCTATTGTCACCAACGCCGGCGGTCCCGGGATCATTGCCACGGACGAGACTGAGCGCAATGGGCTTCGTCTTGCTACGTTTACCAAGGAGACAATAGACCATCTTCGTGCCAATTTGCCGTCGTCGGCGAACGTGTACAACCCCATCGACGTGATCGGCGACGCTCGCTCCGATCGCTATCGAGTAGCGGTAGAGGCGGCTCTGGGCGACCCTGGCGTTGACGCCCTTCTTGTCATTCTTACCCCTCAGATTATGACGGAGATTGAGGCTACGGCAGATCTGGTAGTGGAAATGTCCAAGAAACACGGCAAGACCGTGCTTGCAAGTTTCATGGGTGGGCTTCGGATCGAGCCCGGGGTGCGAATACTGCGCGAAGGGGCAGTGCCAAACTACGAGTTTCCTGAGAAAGCGATTGCCTCTTTAGCAGCTATGTATGGGCAGCAGCGCTGGATTCAGAAACCGATCGAGTCGCCAACGTTGTTTGATGTCAAGAAGGACGAGGTGCAGCGAATCCTGGCGCGCGCTTCGGCAGACAAACGGCAAACGTTGGGTGATGTCGAGGCGCGCGGCGTATTGTCAGCTTATGGCTTCCGTGTACCCAAGGCCATGCTCGCGCGGTCCGGTGAACAGGCCATAGAATTCGCAAGGCAGATCGGCTATCCGGTCGTTCTCAAGGTTGTTTCGCCGGAGATCCTTCACAAGTCCGATGTCGGTGGCGTGATGATCAATCTCCAGAACGACGACGAGGTAGGCGACGCCTACGAGTCGATCATGACAAGCGTGCGGCGTTATATGCCGGCCGCCGTCATCCGGGGCGTCGAAGTGCAGGAGATGGTGAAAGCGGGAAAAGAGACCATCGTTGGCCTGGCCAAGGACCCCCAATTTGGACACATGCTCATGTTTGGTCTTGGTGGTATCTACGTCGAGGTACTCAAGGACGTCAGTTTCCGCATCACCCCTCTAGCTCGCAGCGATGCCAAAGAGATGATCGCCGAGATTCGCTCGTATCCGCTTCTGGTTGGCGTGCGGGGCGAAAAGCCGGTTGACCTGGACGCCATTGTGGACGCCCTTCTTCGCCTTTCCCAGTTAGCGGAAGATTTCCCGCAGATCAGAGAACTGGACATAAACCCGTTAAAAGTTGGGGATCGAGGACAGGGCGCCGTGGCCGTCGATTGTCGTCTTGCTTTTGAGCCCGATGGATTAGCTGGACTCCCAAGCCCAGAAAAGGTGGAAGTGTGATGAAGAAGCTTTACATTACCTCGGTAGAAGCCTATATTGGCAAGAGTGCCATGTGTCTCGGACTGGCGATGAACTTCCAGCGCAGAGGTTTGAAAGTCGGTTACATGAAGCCACTGGGAACGCTGCCGGTCAAAGTAGATGGCAATTATACGGATGAGGATTGCGTGTTCATTTGCAAGTCCTTACAGTTAACAGATCCTCTGTCCGCCTGCGCGCCGGTTTTGCTAACGGAGAGCTTGCGAGAGAAGGCCTTGAAAGGGCAAGTTGAGGATCTTGGCCCCAGGATAAAGTCCGCCCAAGAGCAGATTGCGGGAGGCAAAGATATCATCGTTTATGAGGGAGCGGCGGATATCTCGCAGGGAAGATCATTGAATCTAGCGGCGCCCCAGATGGCGGGGATACTTGACGCCAAAGTGCTACTGGTGGCCAAATACCATCATGATTATTCGCTGGACAAGATATTGCACGCTAAAGATATGCTCGGAAGCCAACTTATAGGTGTCATTATGAATTCGGTTCCTCCCGATCGGCTGCCCGAGGTCAACAAGGATCTGGGCGGCTTTCTCTCACGCCATGGATTGCGGTTGTATGGAGCGGTTGGCATCGATCCGGCCTTGATGGGCGTTGCTGCCGGAGAACTGGCAGAGATGCTGGATGGCGAGGTTCTCTGTTGCGCCGACCATCTGGATGAGATGGTCGAGACTTTCATGATTGGCGCTATGGGGGTGGATTCCGCCCTGCGCCTGTTCCATGGGCAGCCCCGCAAGGCGGTGATTGTCGGCGGCGATCGCTCCGATATTCAGCTCGTTGCTTTGGAGACGCCGACCAGGGCGCTAATCCTCACCGGCAATCTTCGTCCTGTTCCTATGGTTCTCAACCGCGCCGCCGAAAAGGGGGTGCCGGTGATCCTCGTCAAGGAGGACACAGTGACCACTGCAAAGGCAATCAACGAAGTCATGGGTCGCATCCGGTTGGGCCATCCCAAGCAATTGGTGCGGCTGGAGGAACTGGTCAAACAGGACGTCAGCGTCGATGAACTGCTGCAGGCAATTTAGTCTAGCGCTGTCAGAGTGTTCGATGCACACATAGCAGCAACGAAATAACATGAATTCAGGGAGGCAGGCATGAATATCAGGCAACTCAAGGCGAGAGAGATACTCGATTCTCGCGGCAATCCCACCATTGAAGTGGACGCAACGCTCGTGAATGGATCTGTTGGCAGGGCGGCTGTGCCGTCAGGGGCCAGCACGGGGGTCCATGAGGCCCTCGAGCTTCGGGATGGTGACAAGAGTCGCTATAGGGGACTGGGAGTTCTCAAGGCAATCAGTAATGTGAACAAGCTGATCGCCCCGGCGATAGTCGGGATGTCCGCTTGGGACCAGATCGCCGTGGACAAGGCCATGATCGAGCTAGATGGGACACCAAACAAAGGAAATCTGGGAGCAAACGCCATCCTCGGGGTCTCGCTGGCGGTAGCCAAGGCGGCGGCTAACTCCTTGAGAATCTCCCTGTACCGGTATATCGGCGGCACTGGCGCTCGCCTCTTACCGGTTCCGCTCATGAATATCCTAAACGGTGGCAGACATGCCGACAACTCGACCGACCTTCAGGAGTTCATGATTGCCCCGGTGGGCGCCGAAACATTTGCCGAAGCTCTACGAATGGGATCTGAAATCTACTGGGCGCTGAGAAAAGTTCTGAAGGACAAGGGTCTCAGTACCGGCATCGGTGATGAGGGCGGTTATGCCCCATCTCTCAAAGCGAACAAGGACGCTGTAGAGCTCATTTTGGCGGCAATCGAGGTGGCAGGGTACAGGCCAGGGCAAGACTGCTATATTGCCATCGATTCAGCGGCAAGCGAGTTCTACAAGGACGGCAAGTATGTTCTAGCGCGCGAGGGAAAGACGCTCACTAGCGAGGAGATGGCGAATTACTACGTGGATTGGGTCAACCAGTACCCGATCATTAGCATTGAGGACGGTCTGGCGGAAGATGACTGGGCTGGTTGGCGTCTGCTCACGGAGAAGATCGGGGACAGAGTTCAGCTTGTGGGCGACGATCTATACGTGACGAACACCTGCCGGTTGGAGAGAGGTATTCAGGAAAATGCCAGCAACTCCATCTTGATCAAGCTGAACCAAATCGGGAGCCTGACCGAGACCATCGAAGCGATGCGCATGGCCCAAAATGCAAGGTGGACCGCCGTCGTGTCGCACCGGTCGGGTGAGACGAAGGACAGCACCATCGCACATCTGGCGGTCGCCACCAACGCCGGCCAAATCAAAACAGGGGCGCCAGCTCGCTCGGATCGGGTG
>JAUSEJ010000257.1 GCA_030650265.1 Dehalococcoidia bacterium
TCTGAGTGGCGACGATGCTCACCTTGCCCTGGTCCCTGGCCTGCTGGATGATGGTCTTCTGCCAGACGGGGACCTCCTCAGGTGGCAGTTCTATTCCCAGGTCACCGCGGGCTACCATCACGCCATCAAAAGCTCGGAGTATCCCGTGCAGGTTGGCCAAAGCCTCCGGATGTTCTATCTTGGCCAGGATCGGCGTCTTGTTCCCGTACTTCTGTACGGCCGCTCGAAGGGGTCGGATATCCTCTGCGTGACGCACGAAGCTCAGAGCGATCCAGTCCACCCCGAGTCCCAGACCGAATTCAAGATCGGCCGCATCTTTGTCCGTGAAAGCTGCGATGTCAAGGGGGGCGCCGGGCAAGTTGACGCCCTTGTTCGACTCCAGAAGTCCCCCGTTGACAACCTGGCAATGTAGCAGATCGCCCACTATGTCTGTCACGCGCAACTCCATACGTCCGTCGTCAAGGAGTATGCGTCCGCCACTCGACATAACCTCGTGGAGGCGAGGATAGTTCGTAGAGATGGTGTCTGGCTTCCCGTAGACAGGCTGGCTCGAGACCAGTAGCCTCTGTCCGGCGACCAGCTCCAGCGGGGCGTCTTCGCGCACCCCCACCACCCGAATCTTGGGACCTTGAAGATCAAGCAGGACGGCGGCGTGCCGGCCCAACTCCCCGGCAGTCCGGCGCACCGCGGCAAACATCTCGGCGTGCTCTTCGTGGGAGCCGTGCGAGAGGTTGAGCCGGAAAACGCTGGCTCCAGCAGTCATCAGGTCGCGGATGCGCTCGGGCGTGCTGGTGGCCGGGCCCAGCGTGGCGACGATCTTCACGGGACGCATCTTAGACCCTATGCACGAAAGCGACCGCCTTTTCCACACTCTCGGCGGGGCTCACGGCGAGCTGTATGTCTACGATACGCCCGCCTTCGTCGATTACGTAGTGGCTTCTGACAATCCCAAAGTATGTCTTGCCGTACATCTTCTTTTCCCGCCACACCCCGTAGGCCTCCGATACCTGGTGGTCCGGGTCGGAGAGGAGCACGAAGGGCAGATCGTGCTTAGCGCGGAACTTCTGCAGCGCTTCAGGAAGGTCGGGACTGACGCCGATCACAATCGCGTTGTCTGAGGTGATTCTCTCGAATTCATCACGGAATCCGGTGGCCTGGTCCGTTCAGCCCGTGGTGCCGGCCTTGGGGTAGAAGTAGAGGATGACTTTCCTTCCCCGAAAATCGGACAGGCGCGTCTTATCTCCTCGATCTGAAGTCAGCTCGAATTCCGGGGCTACCTCACCAACCTCTGGCATATCTCACCTCCTTAGCGTCTTTCGCAACCACCCCCAAACCACCTTAAAGGTCACGTATCAACTAGACTGAAAAGACACTGTACTATAGGTTGTACGGCGCCGACAGCTTGCGGCGGCAGACAGATGTTCACCGGCAGAGCAAGCCGTGATGAGTGTTGCATTCATTCTACGACCTCGGGGTTGGCAATGGCAAGGAGAACAAATTCTAGACGTCCGGGCATCTCGCCACACAGAACCAGGGAGGCAGGTTGCAGCAACCCTACTCAGAAGATCGGTGAATCGATGGTACGAGGCGTCGCTCAGGTACTGACCAACCGTGAAGGGACAGTGCAAGGCCAGGGAAAACTTCTGCGAATGCACATTGATTATTCGATAATGTCCAGGAGGCGTGACCAGACATCTGAATCTAATCTCTGCAGGGTAGAACGTCGCGCGGATCGACAGTTCAAGAGAGCCGGCTCGGCGCCGCGAAATGGCGTCGGGCTGGTTGACTCAATAGTGAAGAAACAATACACTGAAAGAATAAATGCGACGCATTTCATCTGCTGTTCTCTTTGCGCAGGTTCGAGTAGGGTATGAGGGAGGGACGTTCCGGAATGAATAGCTTCCCACCGGCTTTTTGGAGCCTCCCTTCCGAGGAATTGCTCAAATTGCTCGAGACAAATCCGCAGGGACTCACCGAAGCCGAAGCTGAAAAGCGTCTGGCCAGCTATGGGCATAATCTGCTCAAACCCCCTCGAAGGACCAAACCAGAAGGAAAGGATCATCGTAGCGCTCAAGAAGGCCGGCAACGTGGTTGGATACATTGGTGATGGGATCAACGACGCTTCGGCGCTCCATGCGGCTGACGTTGGGATCTCCGT
>JAUSEJ010000265.1 GCA_030650265.1 Dehalococcoidia bacterium
GTCGGTACGATAGAATCTGGCTGGTGGGCTGGCAGGACTACTTCTCGGACCCTGACAATAGAATAAGGCAGTGGCTGGACGACAATACCACCCAGTTGGCCTTTAAGCCTTTCAGGCTGATCGCTCTCACCGGGTATCGCACCGCTCCCGTCGTGATGCGCTCCATCCCCAATATCCAGAACGCCGCGGGGATAGATTTCGATAACGGCATTCGTTTTCTAGGCTACGATCTCGACACATCCCAGACCAGCGCCAAAGGGCGACTATATGTCACATTGTATTGGCAAGCCAGGGGGCCCGTAGCGAAAAGCTTCAACGTCTACGTCAAGCTGATTAACCAGGGCTACCACGTTTGGGGCCAGAAGGATAACAGACCTGTTTATGATCGGGTTCCGACCAACGTTTGGCAGACAGGGGAGGTGTTCCGTGATGAATATGCTTTGGATATTCTTCCCGGAACCCCGCCCGGCTCTTACCATCTGGCGGTGGGTCTCTACGATCCGACAAACTGGACTGCCTCAAATATTGTCACCAGTGGAGACGACCATCTATCCCTTGGTCCCGTGGAGATCCCCCGGATCTCTCGAAGCCCGACAATAGCAAATCCCAAGAAAGTCGGGTTCGGTGACTCCGTCCAGTTTCTAGGCTACAACATAGAGTCAGACTGGAAGCCCGGTTCTGGCCTTCATCTGACCCTCTTCTGGCAGGCTACCGGTCCCATTTCGAAGGACTACACTGTCTTTAACCATTTGCTCGACGTAACGGGCAGGCTTGTTTCCCAGAAGGATAGCCCGCCCGCCGCAGGCGCCTATCCTACATCGAAATGGCAAGCGGGTGAAATCGTGCGCGATCAGTACGACATGGAATTACCCAAGGACATTTCCCCCGGATCAGTAAGTTTGCAGGTCGGCATGTATGATGGCGCCACGGGGGAGAGACTGCCGCTACGGGACAACCCGAAGACCAACTATCTGTCGATTGGCAGTTTTGCCGTTCGTCCGTGACGGCGGGGTTTGAGTAGATAGATGATAAGCAGGAATAACACATGAGTGCGGGTCAGTTGCCTGGCGATGGTTGCCCCTCCCGTGACGCTGGCAGTCATGATATGACTCTGGCGACCGCGTCCCACAAGCCATTCTTGAACTTTCTCCGTGTTACCTCGTTACTTCTTGTCACCTTCGCCGCCAGTCTATACTTGCTATCTGACAAGAGTCTATTCAACGACGAGACGTTCTCGATAGAGGTGGCTCGTTTGGGACCGGCAGAATTGCTCTCGGCCATGATGAGCACGGAGCCGCAACCGCCTCTCTACTATCTATCGTTCGCTGTTTGGTTGGGAGTGGCCGGAAACGGCGAGTTTTCCTCCCGCTATTTCTCCGTGCTTGCCGGAATCGCCCTTGTGGCTATTATCTACAGGCTGGCCCTGACCCTGGCAGGAAACCGCGCCGCCATGTTCGCAATCGCAATTGTCGCCCTTAACCCCTTTCTGATCTACTACGCTCAATACGTGCGAATCTATACAGTGGCGCCTGCGCTAGCCGGGGCGACGGCGTTGAGTTTCTTCTACGCTATGCGAGGTGGCGGGAGGCGTCGCTGGGCCATGGTGGCAGGCCTCACTGCCGTGGGAGGCTATGTCTCCTATTTCAACTTGCTACCGTCGATTTTCATCGGCCTCGTATGTCTCCTACAATGGTTGCGCCTACCCCGCGGCCCCGAGAAAGACGCCTGGCGCCAGTCCGTTCTGGCACACCTTGCAGCGGGGTTGATTCTTCTTCCCTGGCTACCGGTGACATGGCACTATCTTTTCACCCTCGCCCCGGGCGTTCCGCGCTGGCGGGTCTTCATCGGGCCGCTCGAAATGGTTCAGAAGACCATTTTGGCTTTTGCGTTGGGCCATGCCGTAGACCTTAACGGCCTTCCCTGGCTTTCCCTGGGCGCTGTGGCGATGGGAACATTGTGGGCAATCGGCGTGTTGCGCACCCGTCCGGTGGGAGAACTGCTGGGGCGACGACTTGTGAGTCTGATCCTATTTGGCTATCAGGTATTTCCCTTGCTAGTCTACCTGGCATTGTCCCCCATCGAGCCCTTATTCCACGAGCGCTACTCCATGATCACCTTCCCGGTCTTCATGGCCACCGCCTCCCTTTCGTTTGTCTCGAGGCGCGCCTACCAGGGATCGGGGCTGGCCAGACGAGTATTGGGACTCTTTTCAAATCGAGGTTTTCTTGTCACTGGCACCCTTGGCATACTGTTGATCGTGGTCGTTGTGGGGGAGCTCTATGGTCTCTCCGGCTGGTATTTCGACAAACGGTTCACAAAGGATGATTTCCGGGGCATGATAGGCTATATGGAACCGCGGTTGCGCCGTGGCGACGCAGTACTTATCAGCGCCGGCTACGTACGGCCTTCCGTCGACTACTATTTGCATTCGGCGCCGGCCTGGCGAGGCCCCTTGATGAATTTGCCTACTTCCATGTCCGGAGGACCGGTTTTGGTCCAGATCGGACAGATTGGCGAGGATGCGGACGAGGCGAATTCGTCCGTGCCGGCCGACTCGTACTACTCGTGGCTTTCCCGGCGCCAGGCAACGCTTGCTCTCGCAAAGCTTTCGAAGGCATACCAGCGAATCTGGCTCGTACGAGTCTACGATACAGTGAGCGATCCCAGGTCTCTCGTACTGCCATGGCTGAGGGACAACCTATTCGAACTGGAAGCGCATGAATTCGATGGCACCAGCTACCCACAACTCTACTTGTTCTCGACTCGTCGTCCACCAGACCGGTCTCTTCCTGAAATTGAATTTCCCCGCAAGGCGGACTTGGGGTCAGGCATCGAATTTCTCGGTCACGATCTTGAGACCGGACAAGTTTGGGGAGGTGATAGGCTGCATTTGCGGCTCTACTGGCGGGCCGCCGGGAAGCCCGACAAGGACTATGTAGTTTTTGTTCATTTGCTTGATTATCGACGACAGGGGTTGGCGGGGGTTGACAACCAGCCCATGATGGGACGCTATCCCACAAGTGTCTGGCAGCCAGGCGAGATTGTCGGCGACGATTTCGATCTTCTCGTGCCGCCAGATTCGCCCCCTGGTCTCTACACGCTTGAGGTGGGGATGTACAACTCCACTACTGGACAAAGATTGGGAAACACCGATCTGGATGTCGACAAGATCGTCGTGCGACAATCTGCTACATTACCTTCTAGCGCTCAGCCCGTGGCCTACAAACTTGGAAACATCGAATTGGCGGGCTACGAGATTCCGAAGGAAGCCCGCGCCGGGTCGCTTTTAAATTTCAAGCTTTACTGGCGGGCCATTTCGCAGCAGGCCATCGCCTTTACTGGCTTCGTCCACCTTTGGGACGCGTCCGGCGCCCTCGCCGCCCAAAGCGATGGGCCGCCGGCAAGAGGCGCCTTTCCTACTTCCGCCTGGCCGATCGGGGATCTGGTGGCGGACCATCGTCAACTGCCATTGACCGGCCTCAAACCCGGCGACTACAAGTTAGTTGTCGGACTCTACGATCCAGCCACGGGGCAGCGTCTGAAGTCAAGCGACGGAACAGATAGTGTCGCACTGGCCACGATAAGACTTACGGGCGATTGATCGTTATAAGCTCGACTGCATTGCCGTTCGCCCGACCATCGACCGCAGCCGGGAGCCTTTCCAGACCCGGCCATTGGTATAGGCCAATGAAGAGGCGATAGGGCCCCCCGGAATCGGTCGACCCGATGGCGATGGTTCTCGTATCGACCACGTATTCTCCCTCTTGCCAGAGCGATGTCGGATAACTCCCTGCGGCTGGCTGGCCATCGTTCTGACCTTTCAAGTTGCCAGCGGCGTCAACGAGTTGAGCGAAGATGGTGTAGTCGACGGTCGTAGTGCTGAGCGCCCGCCAATAGGTGGTAAGCTCCAGCTTCTGTCCGGGCCTGAACTCCCGACCGGATAGGTCGAATCCCAGCAACTCCAGACGATCGCCAAACCTTGCCTTGAGAAGATACTGTGGATCGATCGAGCCTCGCCGTGTTTGCGCTCCGACGACATACACGCTGCCGAGCGTAACACCAGATCGCTTTATTGACTGCCCGTTCACAGTGGCCGGCAGTTCCTGCACATCCGGATAATGATATGTCCCAAGGAACAGGGTGTAGCGGCCCGGCGGGGTATCATGGGGAATGTTAAAGCGTCGTTCTTCCCTGACGTTTTCGCCCTTGGCCCAGAGGACCGCGGGATAGTCGCGGGGTCCAACCGGCCAGTCCACCTGCGCCCAGGCCTTTTTGCCATCGGCTTCAAGGAGATGGAGATAAGCGGTGAGATTGCCGGGAATGGCAGCCATAGCTCTCCACTCCAGGCGGGTATCGAAATC
>JAUSEJ010000279.1 GCA_030650265.1 Dehalococcoidia bacterium
TTCGGGTTCTCCATTTCGACTCCTCCATGTATGAGGGTGCCTGGATTATTATTGAAGCTGGAAGCCACCAGAATGGGAATCTGGTACAGCTCACCAAGTTCGACGGAGCGCGAATGCATGATGCGTGCACCGTGGACCGCCAACTCCAGCATCTCCTCGTAGGAAATATCACTTAGCTTTCTCGCCTCTGGCACGACTCTGGGGTCGGCCGAGTAGATGCCGTCCACGTCAGTATAGATCTCGCATGAATCGGCTTTCAGGCTCGCTGCCAGGGCGACCGCCGTGGTATCGGAGCCACCTCTTCCAAGGGTAGTGATGTCCATCCCATCGGTCATCCCCTGAAATCCGGCAACAATGACAATCTTGCCGCTGCTCAACTCTCGCTCGATCCGCTGGGGATCGACGTCTGTGATCCGGGCCCGACTGTACCGACTGTCAGTCTTTATCCCGGCCTGATGCCCGGAAAGGCTAATGGCATCGTAGCCCATGGACCCCAGCGCCATCGCCAGAAGCGTACTCGACACGACTTCGCCGGTGGAGAGTAGTACGTCCATCTCTCTGTCATCTGGATGATCTGTGACCTGGTGGGCCAGAAGGATTAGGTCGTCGGTGGTATCTCCCATAGCCGAAACCACCACGACGACGCTGTGGCCATTATCGTGAGCGGCGGCTATCCGCCTCGCAACATTCTTTATTCGAACGGCATTAGCAACCGAGCTACCACCATATTTCTGCACAATGAGTCGTCCCAAATCCGTCCCCTTGTAACAAACGTTCGACTTTGGCAGTTTACAATATTCCTTGATTCTTGACAAGCGCCTAGAGGTGCGGTATGACGTTCCGACCAATATTTATGGGACTTTAGCAGGGGTGGGGAGCCCCAATCCGGGAATATCCGCCGGATGAATGTGAACGAGAAGACGCAAAGCAGTAAGGCTGCCCACGCTGTAGTGGTATAACACATCCCCATTGGCGAGCCACTTTGGAAAACTCTCGTGATCCTCGCCGAAGGTCACCGGCTCCTCGCGGCCGCTCTCCAAATTGACCATCCAGAGGTGACTATCTTGACCATAGATCGCCCAGTTCTCCTTGGGCGACAGGGCAAAACCCTCGGTGTTGTCTGAGGACCCGATCTGTTTGACGGCCGTACCATCAACGTTCATGGTCCAAAGAGTAGTTGGCTGATAA
>JAUSEJ010000280.1 GCA_030650265.1 Dehalococcoidia bacterium
TAATCCACCTTCCAGGGCTCTTTGGAATCGCCATGCAAAGATTAACCACCGACGTGGAAGTACCTGGTCTCGGAGATCTACAACAACTACTCACAGACTGGCGCGGCGTCAAAATCACCGAGGCTGCTCTA
This sequence comes from Dehalococcoidia bacterium, assembly GCA_030650265.1. The sequence goes on from JAUSEJ010000280.1 coordinate 132, forward strand.
ACCGCGGAGAACTACCTCACCTCTGAACATAGTACCGAGGTAGCCTATATCCTCTCGCCGGTTCCCGCCATGGCCGATTGGAGCCAGATTCATGCCTTAGTTCGGGTGCTAATGGAGAAACCGGAGTTGGCCGAGGAGATGGCCCGGACGAAAGTCATAGTTCGGGACGGATCGGGCCAGCCTGAGAAGGGCAAGGAATTGCGAGCAAGGCTAATGGCTCAAGGATTTTCCGTGGCTCCGCTGGAGTCTCTTCCACTTCAGGCAACAACTAGCATCGCAGACATGAATGACGGACAATCACCCCGTCTCATCGACGCCCTCAAGGAATTGCTAGGCCGGGCGGATTTACCCGTCCAGAAAGCCGGTTTCCCGTCCCCCAGGGTTGCCATCATTCTCGGGCAAGATATGGCCCTCTGATCTCCGGTCGCCTTGATCGCCGGTTGCTCAAAAATGGCTGCTTGTGAAGTTTATCACACCGAACCTATTGTAATACCCGTGGCTAGGTGATATTATCGCGCTCAGGAGGGTGGGAATGCCCTTCATCATAGGCTACTGACAATAAGGTGAGAGAAGCTGGTGACGATTGCCGGCCTGTCGACGGTGACGACCTCTCAGTAGGAAGTTTGCCCCTGTCTCAGGCGGCCCGTCAGCCAGCGACTACGTGTAGCGACGCTGATCAGTAGTGTGCATTCCGCCTTGGAAGCAGGGGATCAAACTGATGAACTCCTCACCAATCGCCTGTATTCGGATGGCCTCCGCGACTCGCTGGCAGTGTTTCCACACCAGCAAGATGATTCCTGTCCAGCAAGAAGGCCTTTCTGAATCCTCTACTGCCTCTGAGAAACCCCATCATTCAGCCAGCAAGACGGCTGGCCTCCATTTCGGTCAATCACGACAGGCACTGATTGGTTCATTGGTCCCTTTAACTTCGTTTCGGCCCCTCAGAGCCAGGGCTCGACGCCTGATCGGCGGCGCTACCGTAGAAAGGAGGCGCCGAGAAAGCTAACGGTTCTATTCGCTGCAAAAGTTTAGATGGGAGAGTTGAATTTGAAGAGGAAACTATCATTACTAGTAGCAGTAATTCTAGCCATCATGGCCTTCGTCGGTGTGGTGGAGGCGACATCGCATGGGGCAGCTCCGTCCAGCGCCAATGTGAACGCAGTTGTGACGGCCGGGAGGAGCGGCACGGCAATCACCTACAGTGTTACCCTGATCAACGACTCCAGTACCGCGGCCTCCAAGATATATTTGGCCAGCCGCGTGCCATCCGGCGTGACGTTCGGCGCCGCTAGCGCTCCGAAGGGCAGTTCGGCCGGTGTGGTGAGCGGCAACGTTGTGGCATGGTTAGTCGATCAGGTACCAGCAAAAGGCAAGGTAGGACCGTTCACCTACACGGCAACGGCTACCGCGGCTGCTGTGGGACCGGTGAACGCCTTTGTCCACTGGGTTTCTCCGGCAGACGGCACGGCGATATCCAACGTCGTCTCGGCTGACTTCCAGTTGGCCAAGATGCGAGCCATCGCTACTTGGGATAGCGAGATCATGCCGGACAAGAAAGTTGCCATCACTCTGACCGGTGGTTATGGCACCCACGACAACAACAAGATAGTCACCTCCGGCGTCTCCAGCGTGGGAATCGGGGAGTACGCCTACCTTGAGGGCGCCGAAGAGGATGCCACTCTGGCCGCGGTTACCGGCTGGTCCTGGCGGTTGGTTAGCAAGCCAGCGGTCTCAAAGGCGAATGTCGAGAGGGCTGACACCCAGTTCCCCAGGTTCCTTGCCGATGCTGCCGGCGAGTATGTGTTGCAGCTTACGGTGACGAATGCAAAGGGAGAGAAATCCGGCAGTTCAATATCGGTTGATGCCGGGAAATACGCTGGCGTCGCCCTTTGCGCCTCCTGCCACGATGGCAGCCTGGCGGCAGACAAGGTTACCCCCTGGTCCGAGACAGGCCACGCAACCAAGTTCGAGAACACATATGCAAGTTATAGCGCCACGAGCGACTACTGCGCGCGCTGCCACACCCTTGGCTACAACGAAGCCTCCAGGAATGGCGGCATGGCCGACCAGGCCAAGGCTGCCGGTTGGGACCCGGCCAAAGGCAGCTTCCTGGGCTGGCTGAAGAACGGCGGCAAGACTATCAGCGACGTCAAGGCCGATCCTAACATGGCCAGCACAATCAACATCCAGTGCGAGAACTGCCATGGACCAAACGGCAGCGGCCACACTCAGGCTCTAAGCTTCGAGACGGGCGTCTGCAATCAATGCCATGCCCAGTACCAGCAATGGAAGAACTCGAAACATACCATTGTCAGCGACCACATGAGTGGCAATGCCAGTTGTGTGAAATGTCATACCGGGCAAGGCTTCGTCGAGGTTCAGATTCGCGGAAACGAAGCGATCTTCCCGAATATGGCCACGGCCGACAAGCCGGCG
>JAUSEJ010000283.1 GCA_030650265.1 Dehalococcoidia bacterium
ATCGGGTTACGGATGTGGTTGTGATAGGATTCGGGGCCGCGGGGTCGTCGGCGGCGATAGAGGCTTCCGATGCAGGGGCAGAGGTGCTGGTCTTGGAGAAGATGCGAAAGCCGGGCGGTGCCCTGTCCATGGCCGGTGGCCTCGTATACGCGGCGGGAACTTCGGTCCAGAGAGCAGCGGGAATAACGGACACGGCAGAAGAAATGTACAATTATTCTCTGGCGGGCGACAGGGTAGTGAAAGATCCAGCGCTGGTGAGAATCATGGCGGATCAGTCCGGGGACGCCATTGAATGGCTGATTGCCTTGGGCGCGGATTTTCCCCCAGAAGAGCTATCGTTCACTGGCGCCGAGCGAGAATTCGCTTATGTAACGCCGCCGAGGCCCCGAGGCCATCACTTTCGAACTCCGCCCGGCCATTCAAGGTATACCGGCTACAGGCTTTTTGCTGTGCTAGAAAAAGCGGTAAGGGCGAGAAACATCGAGGTAATGCTGGAAACCGCTGCGAAGGAATTGGCCACGAACTCCATGAGGGAGGTTGTCGGCGTCAAGGCGCGCAGCCAGGGCAACGACCTTGTCATTCGGGCCAGAAGAGCAGTAGTGATAGCGGATGGCGGCTTCGCCCAAAACCCCGAGATGATCAGACAGTACCTCACGAACGCTCCTGCTGTTGCTTCGGGCAGAATAGCAAGGACAAGCCACCCTGGCCAAACTGGCGACGGTATCAGGATGGCGATGGCGTTAGGGGCCGACCTCTGCGATATGGCGTTCTCTCTTGCCAACATACGCCCGTTTGTCCCGGTGGATTCACCTTCGATTTTCGTCAACGGGGACGGTCGCAGATTTGCCAACGAAAGACTGCCGATCCCTCTGGGCTCAACTGCGCTTGATCGGCAGGATTCTGTTGCTTTTCAGATTTTTGACGACAAAGCAAAGAGAGAGGCAGTCGTCCCGGGATCGAGGCTAGGTCGGCTGGTAAGTGCGCCAACGATCGGGGAATTGGCGAGCAAGCTGGGACTACCGTCTGATCGACTGGAAAAGACCGTTCAGATATGGAATCGACATTCAGAGATGGGGGAAGATCCGGAATTTGGGAAAACGGGTTCTGGCGTCGGGCCAATAGGGACGTCTCCATTTTGGGGTGGCGCCCTTCTCCGCCGGCTCAATATCCATTCTGGAGGGCTGAAAACCAATTCGAAGGCCCAGGTGCTTGACGCCTTAAACGGACGACCCATTTCAAGGCTGTACGCCGCCGGACAGAATACAGGAGGTCGCTTGGGAGTATTCTATCCCGGGGCTGGCAGCGCCCTGACGGACTGCTTCGTCTTCGGGCGCATTGGTGGCAAGAATGCTGCTGGAGAAACACCGATTGATGGAGATTGACCTCTTGCCATATCCGGAAGTGTTGAACGAGATCGTCCTTGTCACAGTCGCTTGCGCAGCCAATGCTTTCGACGTAGAATTGAAACGGGGCGGCCATGCACTGGCATGGCGCAAAATGGGAAGGAGTTCATATGATCATCGACGTACATCATCACATTATTCCGAGTTTTCCTGATACCGCAACGCTCGCCGCCCACGCCGAGTTCTATTACAAAGCCTACGGCCCGGGCGGTCGCTCCGAGCGAGTGGGCGTCTCTTTAGAGGAAGTCAAACGAAGGTTCCGGTCGTGTTCCCCTGACCCTGACGGTGATAAGCTACGGCAAAGGATGGCTGAAGCGGGCATCGACCTGACCTTGATGTGCCTGACCGATAACGTGCAGAGCGTTCCCGACGATAGCGTGGCGCTGGCCGCGAACCGGGCGCTGGCCGAGTTTGCCAGCCACGGCAAGGGCAAGGTCATCGCTCTGGCCGGGATCGACCCTCGACGCAAGGAGGCCCCGGATCTCTATCGTCGCTGCGTTGAGGAATACGGCATGCGAGGCCTGAAATGGCACCCTGATTTCGGCTTCTACCCCAATAGCGAGGAGGCACACGCCATGCTGCGGGTGGCCGAGCAACTGGGTACACCTCTGCTGACCCACACCGGTCCCTTGCCGGGACTTGCCAGCGGCGTCAGGCCTCGCGCCAGGTATGCGTATGTGGGTCTCCTCGACGAGGTTGCCCAGGATT
>JAUSEJ010000286.1 GCA_030650265.1 Dehalococcoidia bacterium
AGATCTAGAGTGGCCGAAACCGAGCCCTCGAGGCTATTCTCGATCGGTACTATGCCATCGTCGGCCATCCCGGTCTCGACCGCTACCGCCACGCCTGAGATAGTGGGAAATGGCATTAGCATGGCGTCGGCGGCGTAGGCCATGGCGGCTTCCTCCGTGAACGTACCAGCCGGACCAAAGTAAGCTACCTTTTTCGCCACGCACAATCCTCTCTCACATGCTGCCTCATTTTCCAGCCAAAACGGTACGCAGCGCATTGATCGCCTCAGTCTTTGCAACTGCCAGAATCTCATCGCTAGCAGATAATACCGTGTCACCGGTGGGGATGATGGCACCGGACTGCTTGTTGATGACCAGAGCCAAACGGCAATCGGGAGGCAGAGTGATCTGCCTCAGATGTTTACCCACCGCCGGCGAATCAGGCCCTATCTTGATCTCGACGATTTCCAGTCCTATATGCTTAAGATTCAGCAACCGAGTCAGAGGATGAGATGGCAACTCGTGCTCGATTTGCTCCAGAATGATGTTTGTGCTACTCACCGTATAGTCGATGCCCAATTTTCTGAAGATCGTCTCGTTCTTCGGGTTGTTGATTCGGGCAATAGTTCGCCCAACGTGGAACAAGCATTTGGCTACCTGGCAGACGATGAGGTTATCTTCGTCATCGCCAGTCACGGCTATGACCATATCGGCCCGACCGGTACCGGCATCGGCAAGCGTGGCTGCCTCACAGCCGTCGCCCCTTAGCACGATAGCTCCCAGTTCTTCGGCGATATGTTCGCACTTTTTCGCATCTTTTTCGATGACGAGCACTTCGTGCCCTTCGGCAACTAATTGTTTGGCGAGGTGGTATCCAACTTTGCCGCCGCCTACAACAAGAGTATACATCAGCTAGACTCCTCTAATGCTCGAGGGCATCCTTCATCAATTTGGCGCCGATAATGGTCGGGCAGATCGTTTCCAGTCCAAGGGCGTGGAAAGTCTCTTCCCGAATCGGATCGTATATACGACAAATCACTTTAGGCACATTGAAGATGTGCTTGGCGATCTGGGCCGCCATCACGTTGCGGTTGTCTCCTTGCGTCACAGCAGCGAAAGCGTCCGCATCTTCGATACCGGCCCGCTTCAATGCATCTTCGTCGATACCATTGCCAACGATGGCCGTTCCCCTAAATTCGGGGGTAAGTCGACGAAATGAGTCGGAATCGGTGTCCATAATCGTAACCCTATGGCCTTCAGTATCCAGCATGGAAGCCAGCTTGGCGCCTACCCTGCCACACCCCATAATAACTACATTCACTGCCTGAACCCCCCTCACGAGGTCGAATTAACTGTGCCCGTCCTACCGGATTGGCTCGCGGCAGAGCCATACCCGGCAGGGAGCGTTCTTCAATACGTAGGGCGTCACCTTGCCCAGATTGAACTCCCCAAACCGCTTCTTGTAAGTTACCCCAACAATTACGAGGTCTACTCCTCGCTCAACGGCTTCATCAACCACAGCCGGG
>JAUSEJ010000320.1 GCA_030650265.1 Dehalococcoidia bacterium
CGATTTCGTCCGTCCAGTATGGAGGGTCGGCATTCAGCCTCCAGACGTTCCAACGCCGAAACGCCTCGGCCACCGCCTCATTGACGGCAGGCTTCGGGCACGTCCACTCCATGACACCCTCTGGATGCTCCCACAATCCAACCACCCATTGATAGCCAGATTCGACATGCGTCCCTATCAGCGCCGTCGAGTCCGCCTTACGAGGACCTGCTGAGCCTGCCGAGCCATCGAAACCCAATACAATCAAGTCGCCGTCCGGGACCACAAAATCAGGGTCAGCCAGCGCCCGCCACTTCTCAGCGTCGAAGGCTTTGTCGCTCGCCCTCACCAGACGATTGAGCCAGACACGTTCAAGGTATGCCCGGTCCGCCGTGGGGTCCGCCCACTGGTCTACGATGCCATCAATGTCAGACCACGAGGCCACCGGCCCCGATGCCTCCAATACCGCCGCCTTCAGCCCCTCCCGTGTTGACAAGTCGTGATTGTCGCCCGCCTGGCGGTGGAAGAAGAACAATTTGGCGTCTTCAGCCTTGCCCGCCGCCACTTGTCGAGCATAGTCCATCGTGTCCTCAGCTACACTACCCTCGCCCGGAGCGGGCGCGGTGGTAATCTCGAAACTCCAAGCATCGGCCATCCGACGTTTTGGAATATTCGCCAGCATAGTTCTATGGGCCTGCTTTAAGCGAGGAAGCGTAAATCTGTGTGTTTCGTCAAACACGTTTAGAGTTGTTCTAGCACCGTCTCGGGCGTCTGGCGCCGTAGCCAAAGCGACCGCCTTACCGTCGCCGCCAATCCGCATTATTCGCTCGATCCCGATGTCAAAATCCTTGGCCACCCGGCTATATTGCAATATCACCCGAAGCGCCCCGTATGCCAGGTCCTCTGATTGCTCCTCGGTATATGCACACATAGCTATGTAAGGGTCTGTTACTCCGCCTGCTTCCGGATGGCCGTGGCCGTCCCAACCGATACAACGCACCGGAGCATCGGGATGAAGTTCGCAAGCGGCTATCCATGCGCTAAGCTCGGTCTTCGCCGACCCCTTACGCAGTGACAGCGCCACCCGTTTGAAGCGCCGCCGCCCTGCATCGGGGTGGCCCTGCGGTTGTATTTCGTACGCCCGATAGATTAGCGCCCGCTTCTCGCCGTCGATCCGTGCCGGTTCCCCCCGCAAGTCGCCAGGACCAAAGACAAGATTGTCTTCAATCCAATCGCACACCTGCTCCCCCAATGTTGGGTAAGGCACGGCGTCGAGTTCGGGCACCATGAGGATGGTCAATCTTTAGTCTCTTCCCATGTTGCCGCCCGCAGAACCTTGAGTATAGCCGCCGCCTCGCCTTTCGTGACGTATTGTGTCGACTTGATTAGCACCACGCCCGGGGCCTTGCACACTATTCGTACGTCTCTAGTAAAATCCGGGTTTAACCCGACGATCTCACATATCGCCTGCGCCATCTCTCGTCCGCCCGCCCATGTTCCTAGCTCCCGCTTTGTCGGCTCCATAGCATCCCCTCCGTCTGCCTCCCTCAGATCGCGGCGAATATCCAAGTTCGCCTCATACGCCCTTGTCGCGGCCGCTAAAGCCTCCGCAGTCATCACGTCCTCCGGTAATCCTTTCGGTGCAATCCATGTCATAATTATACCCTCCCTCCGTTTCCTAACTCACTATCGACAGCAGCGCCCGCCTTGGGTCGTCTGCTGGCGTATGCGATACTGGCCTACGCTGTCCTCGTTTCCTCTCCGCCGCTTCCTCAGCCTTCTCGACAATCCACTCTAGCCGCCTCCGGTCAAGTGGGCTTAGCCCGAATGATTGCTGCTCTTTTGTTATCTCCGCCGCCAGTTCCCGGCCCGGCTCAGTCCAGAACATGTCAATCAGCACCGCCAGCCGGTAGAGCGCGTGAACGTCGGCGTCGAGGTACTCCCCCGCCATCGGCGAATGCCAGATGTCCCGCCACCATGCAAGCGTCAACTTGTGCCACGTCAGCCCCTCAGAGCGTGCCGGCAGGGGTCGGGTCCGTCGGAGTTTCTTCAGCGTCGCCGGTAGGGTCGCCCTGCTGGCGGCCTGATTGCGCCGTTGTCTCAGCGCCGGGTCTTTTGGCAATGGTCCGGTCATGTCACAACCTCCAACTGGTGTCAGGCGGGGCAATCAACTTCAGCCGGGCCTGCTTGATTTGCAGAATCTTGATGACCTGGTCCGCTGCCTTTGCGTCGCCTGCCTTGGCAGCCGGCCATGCCTTAGCGAGCAACTGATTGAGCATTACGAGGGTCTGCCCCTCTAGCGGGTCGGCGTCAGTCATTGGCGAGCCTCGGCTCTAGGCCCATGCCGGAGAGACGTTCGAGGGCGACGGCGACATAGGCGGGTGATAATTCGCAACCGTAGCCGATTCGCCCTAGATTCTCACAAGCCAAAATACTTGTCCCACTTCCCAAAAACGGATCTAACACCCGCTCTCCAATCTGGCTAGAATTGCCAACGAGCCGCTCAATCAATTCGACCGGCTTGGTCGTCGGGTGCATGTCCGATTTCTGCGGCTTGGGAAATTCAAGAATAGATGTCTGGAAATCACCATAGAACTTGTGGCCACCGGCTTTCCATGCGTACAGAATAGGCTCATGCTTGTAAGCATAGTCAACCCGTCCTAAAACGTGATTATTCTTCAACCAAATTAACTCATGCCTCGGCTCAATCCCCGCACCCTGCATCATCATCATCATCATCATCTGGTCGCCACCTTGAGGCATAAAGCAATAAATGACCGCTCCGGGCAACATACGCTTCTCGGCCTCGTGAAAAGCCTTTTTCCACACTTCTTGAATGTCTGCCTTGTCACCCTGGTCATTCTCAATAGGCGTTTGAATGCGATTTCCCCGGGAAATCGCATTGAGGAAGGTGTTTTTTGCGGCATAATCAACCCCGTAGGGAGGATCGGTTATCACTAGGGAAACGTTCTCCTCTGCCATCAATCTGGCCACCACATGGCCATCAGTGCAATCTCCGCATATAATCCGATGCTTCCCAACCTCCCACAGTTGCCCCGTCGACGTGCCCCATTTCTCCCTAAGTTCTTCCGCCCTGTCAATCTGCGCCCCTGGGTCCTCTGCCTTCGGTTTGTCGAGATAAAGGCCACTGGCCGCCGCCAACTCCGCCAGCATCGCTTGTACCGCGCTGTCGCCCGATGTCACCTCACGCAGCAAAGCGTCTAGCTGCTCTTTGTCTGCCACCGCCATACCCGCCACGGGATCTATCGTTGCGAGAATCTCAGCTTCTTCCGAAGGCGTCAGGTCCACGAAGACCGCCGGA
>JAUSEJ010000326.1 GCA_030650265.1 Dehalococcoidia bacterium
GTATGAGGCACTTGTCTTTCCTGCGACTGCGGTTCCCATGCCTAAGAAGGGCTGGAACCCGAGAAAAAACCTCTTGGACTGCGGCCCCTGAAAGCCGCGGCCAATTCAAACTTGCAGATCGCACCTGAGGCACCGACTGGCCTCGTTCATCGCCTGCCGCAAGCTGTAGGGCAAGACCGTCTCTTCGTTGCCCGCCCGTTCAGCTAATGAGGTCTCATCTATTCTGGCCCTTGCCTTGGGCTTGCTTTCTTCTTCGGAAGGCGGAGTAGCAGGCACGGGTATGGCCACGAAGTGATTCCGTTCAACGGTCGGGGCAAGCCTTTCGCCACGCAGGTAACGCTTGATCGATGATGCAGCCCGTTGCCCGGCGGCCACCGCCTCGATAACGCTCGCCGGGCCGCTGTATGCATCGCCGGCTACGAAGACACCGGGCTTGCCCGTGGCGAGCGTCCTCTCGTCGGCCATGAGCCGTCCGGATTCAGATGCCCTCAACCCGCTGCCATCAAATACGAACGAATCCGGATTCTGTCCAACTGCCTCAACCACGGTGTCAACCCCCATTGTGTATCCCGAGCCTTCAATCGGCTTAGGGCTCCTCCTTCCGCTCTTGTCGAACCTACCGAGTTCCATCTTTACGCATTCGATGCCAGCAACTTTGCCTCCTCCACCCAGTATGCGCGCAGGAACCGTTAGCGGATCGATCTTCACTCCTTCGTCCTCTGCAGCGGCAATTTCTTCTTCGTAGGCAGGCATGTCTGCCATTTCGCGGCGATAGAGTATTCTGACTTCGCTTGCTCCCTGACGAAGCGCGACTCTGGCCGCATCGACTGCCGAGTTACCACCACCAACTATCACGACCCTTCTCCCGATCGACTCCGGCTTACCCAAGCTGACGGCACGGAGGAAGTCAACGGCGTCGTAAACGCCGGCCATGTCCTCTCCCGGAATCCCCATCTTGCCGCCTTTGTGCGCGCCAATCGCCAACAGGACAGCTTTGTAGCCCGTGCTGAGAAGACGGTCCACATCTGTGATCCTGGTGTTCAACTCTATCTTGACTCCAAGCCTTTCAATATTGCGTATCTCATACTGAACGTACTTCTTGGGCAAGCGGAATTCCGGTATGCCTACACTTAACATCCCACCGGCCACGGGAAGAGCTTCAAAGACGGTCACCTGATACCCGTCGGAGACGAGGTCCCAGGCGGCCGAAAGGCCGGCAGGTCCTGCGCCGATCACGGCCACATGTTCCGGTTTCTTGGCGCCAACCTGAGGTCTGTATTCTAGGCCGTGTTCATAGGCGTAGTCGGCGGCGAAACGCTTGAGGTGACGGATCGAGACCGCTTCATCAACTTGGCCTCGGCGGCACCTGGCTTCACACGGGTGAGGACACACGCGGCCAACGCTCAAAGGGAACGGCAACCGCTGCATGATCATGTTGTACGCTTGCTCAAATTCTCCCATT
>JAUSEJ010000335.1 GCA_030650265.1 Dehalococcoidia bacterium
TTTGGTAATCCGGTCGTCGGCGACTCGGTCACCGCCAGAGGCGATCCGTCCAGCGATACAACCAGCGCTCCACTCTGGCTAGCGATGAAGGTGAGGTCGAGGCTCACGTCCTGGCCACTGACATTGGCCAGATCGTAGCTCGCTTTTACCAGAGCCTGATTCAGGTCCCCGGTGAGGTCGAACGTAAGCCTCTCACGGTCGATCCTGACAGCCGACGTCGTGGTCGGCACGACCAACCCGCCCGATTCAGGAAGCATGAACGAGGGTGTCGCATTGGCTTGCGCCGTCAATGGCACGCTGAGCCAGGGGGTCATGACGATTACTAATAGAAGGACGGACAGGCCGTAGGTCCTATACTGCCGGGTAAGCGGGCGTATTCTCCGCCAAAGAACGCCTGGTTTGCGATTCGCCATGCCACCTTTGCGGTGAACAGCCATCCTCTTCGAGAAATGATGGCCCAACCCGGGGAAACCGGCCTTTGGCGAAGCTAGCACCTTGATCACTCCCTTTCAGCGAAGCAGATCGCTAGTAGATGGCATGGCAAATACGAATAATCGAACAACACGGCTGGCAAATCTTGAGAAGACCAGCAGTGATGTGATCGCGGCGAGACTAGCATGATTTACCGCTCATGTCAACAAGCGAAAGCGGGCACACCAACAGCGAAGTTGCCATGGCCCTGGTGCCCGGATCGGGCACGGCGACACCCTCATGCCCGGAGGCCTCTAGCTGGATTCGGGCTATCTGCATGACAAGCATGGTTACCTGCCCATGCTCTGGCGCACGTCTTGATTATTCTGCTTCTGCGTGGTATGCTGCCACACTGGACAAACATTCTATAACATGCGAGGAGGCAGACACGTGTCAAAAAAAGGTGGCGCCAAAAAGGACAAGGGCAAGAAGGCCCCTATGGTAAACAAGGGACCGAAGAAGAAGTAGCGTTGGTCGCCGACCCGCCCCCGGCCCCGGTAAGCACAGAGCCGGTATCTCGACTTGACTGAGGACTTGCCGGATCAATTAGCTAGTCGCCGATGGGCTCACTGGCGTGGAGCCACTTTTGGATAACGGCTGGCTCCCTTGATTCGCTAAATCGGGAAGCGTACTGTGGCGAAAGTTCCATACCCAAAGGGGAGTAGTTGCGCGGCCAAGTCCGCGTGGTAAGGACCGTCAGCACGGCGGAAGACGCCCGGTCCTCCTGGTCCACTACAGCAGTTGGCTAAACAAGACCTTTGGTCGGCTTCTTATTGAGCGGAGAGGCCGAACCAAGGGTCTTGTTTATGTCGACCGGGTGGCAGGCTCCTTGAGACTGTCAAATAGCATTTATGGAGGTAGATGTATGTGGGTTACTATTGGGTTGCTTTTTGGAAGCCTACTATTGATTCTCTTCGCGGCGGAGCTATTTACTAACTCAATCGAGTGGGCCGGACACAAGCTGCGCTTCAGCGAGGGTGTGGTGGGAAGCGTCCTCGCCGCCGTGGGTACCGCCATGCCGGAGACCATCATCCCGGTTGTCGCCGTTTGGTTCGGCAGCGGGGGACAACATAGTTCCGATATTGGCATTGGCGCCATACTCGGGGCGCCCTTTATGCTCGCCACGCTCGCCATGTTCGTTACAGGAACCGCCGTATTCGCGTACAAGAAGCGTCGAGGTGGAG
>JAUSEJ010000343.1 GCA_030650265.1 Dehalococcoidia bacterium
CCGTGTCCTGTCCCCTGAAGGCCCACCCGTCAGTGCCGACAAAACGGGCCTCGACGGCCATAAGTTCTTGCCAGCTACTGACGGGGCCGATTGATTCGAATTCTATGGCGCCGATACCGCCCTCCATCAGAACAGGAGATGGGCAAAAGGGAAAGGCGCCGTGCCAGGCTGTCTCTCTAGCCTTTTACCCTTTTGCCCTCTTCCCCTGTTACCCTTTTAACCCCGCTACCTAGTCGAGGTTTCCCCGGAACAACTCCTGAGCGATGTTCCGGCGGAGAATCTCGCTGGTGCCGTCGGCAATACGTACGGTTCTCGCAATATGAAAGGCGTGGAAGAGAGCCGTTTCATTGGTGACGCCCATACCACCGAAGACCTGAATGCAGCGGTCAATTATCCGGAAACAAGCCTCGGTGGCAAAGGCCTTCGTCATGTTCATCTCTTTAACGACCCGCTCGCCCCTGTCGATCATGTTGGCGAGGGCGAGGCCCATGCACTTGGCGGCGTGCATCTCGATGGCGCAGTCGGCCAACTGGAAGGAGACGCCCTGGTTCATGGCGATCGGCCCGTTGAAGGCGATTCTCTCCTGGCTGTACTTCGTCGCCTTCCTCAACGCCCACTGGGACAGGCCCACGCAGCGGGCCGTGTTATAGAGTCTGCCATGAGAGACGCCGGCGATGGCCAGCCTGAATCCCTGCCCTAGCTCGCCAACCAAGTTGCCATTCGGCACGCGAACGTCGGAGAAAGATAAAATTCCTTCGTTGCCGCCGACCTCTCCCCAGATACGAATAGGGCTGGTCGAATATCCGGGTGAAGTGGCGTCCACCAGGAAACAACTGATGCCTCCCCGACGAGCAGCGGCCAACTCAGGTTCGGTAATGGCGAAGACCAGCACGTAGTTGGCATAGGGGCCGTTGCTTATCCATTGCTTGGTGCCGTTGATTATCCAGTCATCGCCGTCGCGCACAGCGCGTGTCTTCATATTCCAGGCATCGGACCCGGCATCCGGCTCAGACATGCCGAAACCAACCGCTCTCTCGCCGGAATTGATGAACGGGAGAATCTGGCTGCGAAGGGGCTCTTTGACTCCCAGCATCAGGGGACCCGGGCCGGTGGCCCAGTGGGTGACGCTCAGGTGAGGCAACTCGTAGTCTGTTCCGTAGGTTGAGTTGATGAATTCCCAGACACAGAAGGTCGTCAAGGCGCCCCGGCCACCGCCTCCTATTTCCTTCGGACTGGTGATGGTAAAGAAGCCAGCCTTGGAGGACTCCATCCTTACTCTTCGCTTGAGCTCGAGGATCTTGGGCACCTCGCGCCCGTCTTCACCGTAAGTGTAGCGCCCGCTGGCGAACAATTGGTGATCCTCCTGCTCCAGTGGCACCGACACCTGATCGTTAAACTTTCGCAGCCCCTCTACAATCATTCGCTCTTCCTCGGGAATGTCAAAACCCATGATTTCTCCTTTCATCTCTTTCTGAAGTTTGGCCGCGGTTTCAGTCCCCGGGTCGCTTTGAAAACTTCGCTTGGTGTTCGCCTGATCGACGCCTGGGCGCCAAACTTGCCGGCTCCGGGCCAAAGTGCCTTTGCGGACTTGCGGCAGTCACGTTCTCGAATGGCGAACCCTGTCGGGCTTCTGTTTGGTCAGAATAGCACAAAACCCTTCCTTAGTCCAGTCCCTTTCACTCGTGGTTCGAGCGAGTCAGCGCAAGTTTGTGTTGACAAAGGCTGTCCCCTTTGATAGTATTGGGCCAACAGGTGACATAATGGCGGCGAACTGAAATCGCCCGATGGTCAACGGTGACTCCACCTTAGGTCAATGCCGACCCCCTAGAATCTTTGATTTCAGAACCAGGAATCTAACACGATCTCAGATTACCGTCTACTATATAGATGTTCTATTGTCTGTATGCTTAGTCATTTTGCCCGGTGGACC
>JAUSEJ010000352.1 GCA_030650265.1 Dehalococcoidia bacterium
CTTGGGTTGAACGCTTTAACAAAGCCGTTCGACTATATCCGGCTGAATGGGCAGCTAACACTCTATGCCACGAAGACGGCGACGGACCAACTCGCAAAGGCGGGCGGGCTGAGTCTGCGAATGGTGAAGACCGAACGGGTAGAAGACATCTACATGGTTTGGGCAGAGGCCACAGACACCACCGGCAGGGCGGTAACAAACGTCGGCGCCGTCACCGTCGGCAACCTCAAAGGCGACGCACTCGCAAACGCCATGATGAAGGCGCTAACCAAGGCATACCGGCGCACCACGCTATCGTTTGTCGGCCTCGGCTGGCTAGATGAAACGGAGATCGAAACCATCCGGGGCGCTCAGACCGTCGTAGTGGCGGCCACCGGCGAGATCATCGACGGAATCCCGCCAGCGGACGCAGCACGAAGGGCGGCGCTACTGGCGACCATCGCTGAGGCCGCGCACTCCCTGCTGATTGCACCGGCGCAACTCCACAAGGACGCCTCGAAGAAGGACGGCGTGGAATCCTACTACGACGCCAGCATACCCTATCTGGAGGCTCTGGCGAAGAGGCTGACGGACCAGGTGGCGGCATCGGCCAAGGCGGCGGCGACGGATAACGCGCCGAAAGAGGAGAGCAGCCTATAGCACGCTAACACGGCACAACCAGGGGGCCGTGACACAAGACACGGCTCCCGACTATCTGCCTCGGTGCATGGGCATACTCGCTGGAGCGCATGACCAGCGAGAGGGTCGGACGATACCGACGGGGCAGACCGAGACAACCACGAGGAGGGACAGCATTGAGCAGATACAGGACACGGTACAAAGACGCGATGGTGGTCGTGGACGCCAGCAATCTGGAGGCGGCAGCGGCTGAGTTTGTCGCCATACTTGGCGAGGTGGCCTATCCGATCGAATGCCTATGGGAGGGTGACGAGCCAGAGGACCAGCGACTGAGGCGGCTCGGGGCGATGCGACTGCCGGGGCTCGAGGTATGACAACGGCGCTAACGGTTGGCTCATTATTTGCCGGAATCGGCGGAATCGAAAAAGGATTGGAAGATGCAGGCTGCAAGGTTATCTGGCAGGTGGAAAATGACGAATGGTGTAGACGAGTCCTCACAAAGCACTGGCCCGATGTGCCCAAATACGGCGACATCCGAGAGGTTGACTTCGCCAGTCTTGAGCGACCTGACATCCTCGCCGGGGGGTGGCCGTGTCAACCATGCTCGGTTGCCGGAAAGCAACTTGGACAGCAAGACGCACGATGGCTCTGGCCTGAGTTCGTCCGAGCCATTCGCATACTACGACCCCGATACATCCTCGCTGAAAACGTGCCAGGGTTGCTTCGACGGGCATTCTCAGACGTACTCCGGGACCTGGCCGAGTGCGGGTATGATGCGGAATGGACAAGTCTATCAGCGGCGGCGGTTGGCGCCCCGCATATCCGTGAGAGGATTTGGATCGTGGCCTACCCCATCGGCGTCAGACAAACTCAGGACGAGATTTTCAGTCGCCAGTCATATACTATGTGCAGCAAACTACAAACGGCGTGGACGGCACAAAACACGAGACTTGCTGCTGGAAATAGCGGACGAGTTTTCCTCGTTCCCAACCGCGGAGATGGCGGAATGGCTGATGGGTTATCCGGAGACATGGACAGATTTGGCGGACTCGGTAATAGTGTAGTTCCACAATGCGTCCAGGTCATCGGGGGAATGATTGTTGAACATGCAAGGAGCGGCGAATGACCACAGCGACACAACCGACCCTGACCGACCCGATGGGGCGCAAGGCGTGTTTACACGGGCACCACTGGACGCCAGAATCACGGCGTATCGATTGGGTTGGCGTCTGGCATTGCAAGACGTGTCTGCAACTGGCGCAACGGCGGAGCGAGGAGCGGCGCAAGGCGGGCGGGCCACGGCTACAGCGGCAGGAGCGGGACATACCGGCGCCGAAGGCAGAGGCGGCGCCTGTCGAAGTGCGCTGGCACGTCTACCGGCTGAACGAGATGGAGCGGGGGTTACCGACGGCGTACATCCTCCGGCTGCTGCAATGGTGGTTTGTTCGCAAAATGCAGCATTCGCCAGAGGTGATCCGGGTGGCGGCGTCGAGGGCGAAGGCGTTCACGGCGGCGTCGAGGGCGAACCCACGCTGGACCCCGACGATCTTGGGCGACGCCAGCATCGAGGACGATGGCTGGATCGGGATGCGATGAGGGCTTGACATGGGCGGGGAGATCGGGTATTATGGACGTGCTACGGAAGACCAGTTATTTTTTTGTCCAACCGAATACGTTGGGAGCATAGGCTCCGCATTTAGGGCAATAGCTGGTTTCTGTAGCGGCGACTTACTGGCCTTAGATGCGGAGCCTATGCTGTTAGAAAGGACGGGCATGATACGAATTGATCCAGAGTTCCGATCTCTTATTCCTCCACTTACGGCAGAGGAATACACCGCCTTAGAGACATCGCTCAACAATGAGGGCTGTCGAGATGCACTTGTAACATGGAAAGGCATACTCCTCGACGGGCACAACCGTTACGAAATATGTGAGAGGAGGGGAATTGCTTACCGTGCTTGCGAAATAGAACTGGCGGAGCGGCTTGACGCCAAACTATGGATCAGACTGAACCAAGCGGCGAGGCGCAACCTAAGTGACGACCAGCGAGCCATGAACGCAGTTGGCATCATGGAGTTGGAGTCTGAAAAGGCTATGAGGGAACGGGCAAAGGCGGGGCGGGCCGTTGGGGGCACGGCTTCGCCAGAACAACTACGAGAGCGCTTGGAGGCCACTGCGGTCTCCAAGCGAGAACCCAAGACACCTAAAGAGCGGACCCGCAAGGCTACAGCGAAAGCAGCAGGTGTCAGTGAGCGCAAAGTGAGGGCGGCCAAGAAACTCAAGGGCAAGAACCCCGCGCTGGCGGAGCAGGTGGCGCTAGGAACGCTTACGCAGAAACACGCAGACCGTGAGCAACGCCGCCTCGACCAGATCGCACGGGAGGCGGCAATCGTAGCACAACAGCCAGAAACTCCAGATACACTCTGGGCCTTGACTGGCGATGAGGCCGTTATCAAGTGTGATGCGCTTATTACTGATCCGCCTTATGGGATTCTGACAGAGATATGGGAACCTAAGGATCTAGGGGCTTTTACTCGTGGTTGGGCGTCCCGATGGGCGACCTCCGGGGCAGATACTGTGTTAATATTCTGGAGCCAGAGATATTTATTCGAGGGTCGTGAATGGTTTGACGAGGCGTTAACTGGCTATAAATTCCAGCAGCTACTGGTCTGGCATTATGCGAACAACATGAAGCCGCAAAATCGAATGGGATTTCGAATAACATGGGACCCGATATTCCTTTATCGCCGGATGGCATCATCCAGACAAATTGAGCCGGGGGCATCTAAGTGGGGTGCTGGCCTGAATGACTTTGATTGTCATGTGGCGGCGGTGCCTCAGACAAACTTTAGCGATGCGGAGTGCAAGGTTCACCCGGCGCAAAAGCCCGTCTCGGTTATGCGCTGGCTGATAAACGCTACGACAAATCCGGGCGAGTTGGTAGCAGACCCATTTGCTGGATCGGGCACGACGGGCATAGCAGCCTCTCAGTTGGGGCGGCGGTTCCACGGTATCGAGACAGATACTTCAATGCTGGCAGTAGCAGAGAAACGGATTATATGCTATGGGCGAGTTTGACAACCTCTCGACCGTCCTGTTCCAGCAGAAAATGAAGCCAGCGGCGCTGAGGATTTACGAGCAGATATTTCCGGGCTGTCGATTGGAGGACCTGAGAGAGCAGGGCGTCAAAGTGCATATCCTAGACCAGGAATTTGCAATAGACTCCTTGATTCATTTGGCGTCGGGACAATGGATAAGCATCCAAGAAAAATATCGCAGAAACACGGCGATTAAGTACGCCGACTTTACCCAAGAGTACATGAACGCAGTCGGCACTCCCTACGAATCTCCGGGGGAATGGTTCAAGCTCGGGGCGCAACTGTACTTTTATGGATGGGCCAACAAAGAGGAAACGTCCTTTGTGGCGTGGGCGCTCATAGACATTGCACGATACAAGGTTTTTGTAGAGGAAAGTGGGGGGCTAGCACAGATTGGCAGGCTCATACAAAATCAGGCGCATGGTCGAGCATCATTCTATGCCATTCCAATCAAGGCGTTGGAGTCGTGCTTCATCACGGACTATAGGAGGCTTTGATGACAAAGCGTGGAACGGGCATCGACTGCGACGTGTGGCCATGCCTGTCGGATTTGTTTTGCCATGACGTGAGGCAGACACGGCGAGAGGCGAAGCGGCAGGGCTGGCATTACGTCAAGTGGGTTCGGCGGGACAATGCGGCGGGTGGCGACGTGCGGGTTAGCTATCAGGACATCTGCCCGAAATGCTGGCCGCAGTGGAAGCGGCTAGAGGGGACGCCATGAGGACAATCATCCGGGTATTCCCAAGAAAAACCAGCCTCACCCCAACCGATGATCTCGCCTTTGTCGGCAATCCACCCCTGATGAGGCCAGAGGCGGATGAAGTGCATGTAAGTTGTGTTTTTTCCTGGCATCGGAAGCAGGCTGAGTATCTGGCTCAGGCATGGGCGCAATACTACCCGGTGGTGAGGCTCGGCGGCCCGGCCTATAACTCGCCTGTCGATGGGCCGTTCGTGGCCGGGATGTACGTCAAGCAGGGCGTCACCTTCACCAGCCGGGGCTGTCCAAGGCGATGCGGCTGGTGTGTTGTGCCAGAGCGGGAGGGCGCATTGAGAGAGATAGCCGACTTCTCGGACGGCTACATCATCAACGATAACAATTTCATAGCGACCAGCGGCGCACATCGGGAGCGAGTCTATACCATGCTGAGACGGCAACCAAAGGCGGCGATATTCAGCGGCGGTATTCAGGCTTCGCTTGTGACGGACGAGGTAGCAGCGGAGTTGCGAACCATCAGAATTGACAGCCTCTTCCTAGCAGCCGATACGGTTGGTTCACTCAAGCCTCTCGCTGAGGCGGTGCGACGGCTGTCCTTCCTGAGTCGGGATAAACTGCGAGCTTACATGCTTCTGGCCTACAACGGGGAGACGATCCGAGAGGCTGAGGAGCGGCTAGAGGCGGCGTGGGAGATTGGCGTCATGCCACAGGCACAACTATACCAACCGGCGGATGGTTGGATTGACTATCCGGACGAATGGCGACAATTGGACCGGACGTGGTGCAGGCCCGCAGCAATGCGGGCGATGCACAAGGAGCAGACGCCATGAGACGACCCGTCTTCACCCGGCACGATGACGGGCGAATCACGGTTGACGCCTGGCAACATCGGGTGACGTTCTCGAACACATTCCTCGGCTGGGGGCTGACAAACCTGAAGCTGGGGCAGGTGTGGCGGCCAGTCCCCAATACCGTCACCATCACCGTCGCCAACGGGAGGGCGGTGTACCAACTGGACAGGCCGGACGCCTACGGCCACTGGCCGGGGAAGCTGGTCGAGGCGGAGATCGAGACAAATAAAGAGGGGGAAACATGAGACGACAGAGGGATGAAGACGACTACGAGGCAGGGCGACGATGGGCGGCGCAACAGCGGAGCTATATCACGCCTGCGATTATCACGATGGTGCTGTATTGCGTGTTCTGGGTGCCGG
>JAUSEJ010000359.1 GCA_030650265.1 Dehalococcoidia bacterium
GGCCGGCAGTGGTCTGGAGCCGGGATCCCAACGCTTGCCGGGTTGTCGGCGGGGGGGCACTACCAGCAATTTCCGGTTAGAGATTTGCTTGGTTTTGGCAGCACAAGATCCAGCTCAGCCAGCCAAAGGCAGGCTCTATACCTCTAGTATGAACGGTCAGATAGGCGATGGTGGCTTCGCGTCGAATCTGCCGTCGCAGCTGTCGTAAGCGTTGGAGGGAAGGTGGTTCGCCATAGCCCTGCTGGCAATAGAGGAGCAACAGCAAGTAGGTCACCAACCCGGCCAACAACTGGAGTAACACGCCGTGGGGGTTTCGAGAGATGAGATGGTAGACGTCCAAATGTTTTTTCCACCACGCGAAAAAAGATTCAATTTCCCATCGCAGGGCGAAGATGAAGGCGATCTGTTCGGCCGAGAGGTCCTCGCGGTCCGTGACGATCCAGTAGACCTTGCCGCGATTGTTGAAGCCGATCAAAAAGAGGGGATGCTTCATGCAGTGGGCCGCATCCCCGAGGCGCACTTTGGCAAAGAAGAAGAGGTTGGTGTTGGGAGGAAGGGGCAGGGCTTCGAGGATTTCTCGCTGGGCATTTTTACGGAGGCGGGCGACGAAGTGTTTGCCTTGGTCGATCCAGGTGTCAAAGAGGTGGTAGTCCAGATAGCCGCGGTCGACGACGACGGTTTCTCCCGGGACGAGAAAGGTAGAAACAAACGGACGCTCGGCGCCGTTGCCTTCGGTCAGGGCCAGTTGTCGGGGCAAGCCCCGATTCAGATCAAAGCCGACATGTGCCTTGGCTTTATGCTGGGTGGAGGAATACTCCGCCCAGCGCATCGACAGACTGGCCGCGATCAGGCTGCCATCGAGGGCGACCAATTCTCCTAAGGCCAGGTGGGCGACCTTCAACTGTTTGCTTACCTTTTTGGAGCGTCGATCGACCAAGACCAGCAGTTGTTGGCTGCCGCGATTGGCATTGGCCTCATAGAAGGTGCTTTCCCCCAAGCCGGTAGCGGGCACGATCAAGTGG
>JAUSEJ010000361.1 GCA_030650265.1 Dehalococcoidia bacterium
AACAAGGTGGAGTTCTACCTCAATCAGGAACTCATCAAGAGTCATCTCCGCGTCCCCAAGGGAAAACGCCAGACCGACTGGAGTGACTATCCACCCCAGAAGGCCGCCTTCTTCCAACGCAACCCCGTCTGGTGCCGTCAGCGAGCGGCAGAACTGGGACGTGAGGTAGGCATCGCCGTGAGCAGCCTATTGTCCAGCCACGCCCTGCACTTCCTGCGTCAGAGCCAGGGCATCATTCGCCTTGCCGATAAATACGGATCCGACCGCCTCAACGCCGCCTGTGCCCGCGCCAATGCCTTCGGCGATTCATCCTATCGCACCGTGCGCAATATCCTCGAAAAGGGACTTGATGCCCAACAACCTCTACCCATCGTCACAGATTCATCGAGCCCGGCTTTCCTGCGTGGGGTCGATGGGCTATTTAACTTGAAGGAGAAAAACAATGCTAAAGCCTAGTCAGTTGCAAAGCAAGCTCCGCGCCCTACGTCTCGGTGGGATGCTGGAAACTCTCGACCTACGCCTCGACCAGACTCAACAGGGACATCTCGGTTACCTGGAATTTCTGGAACTGCTGCTGGAAGACGAGATCTCTCGCCGTGGCGCCAAAGGTCTGGCCTCACGTGTCGCTAAAGCCCACTTCGAGGAACAAAAGACCCTCGAAGAGTTCGACTGGTCATTCAATGCCAAACTTCCTGCCGCTCGCATCCGCGACCTGGCTGCTGGCCAATTCATCGCCCGCAAAGAATCAGTTCTGCTCTGCGGGCCGGTAGGCGTTGGCAAGACCTTCATCGCCCAGGCCCTGGGCCATCAGGCCTGCCGTCTGGGCTATTCGGTGTTGTTTACGAAAACGGCGCGGCTCCTGACCGACCTCGGTGGTGGCCGTGCCGATGGCACCTGGGCCGTCCGTCTCCGTCGCTATCTTCTCCCGGACGTGTTGATCCTTGACGATTTCGGCCTCAGGGAATTCACTTCCTCGCAAGCCGAGGACATCTACGAGCTGATCTGTGAACGAACGCGAGCTGGCTCGATGGTGCTGACTTCGAACCGCTCACCCCAGGACTGGTACGCACTGTTCCCGAATCCGGTACTCGCCGAGAGTGCCTTGGACCGTCTCATCAACCGGGCTCATCACCTGACCCTGGTGGGCAAATCATATCGACCATTGCAACGGCCCGATCGACTCACAACTCTTGCAGAGGAGACAACAAACAGTTAAGATGACACCGCGTGCTAGGGTGGCCACATTCTTGGAGAAAGCCCTGGCTCTATTACCTGAGAAACGACACGGATGGCGACCGGATTCGGGCAAGCCGATAAGCGCTGAGATCCAGGATGCAGCCATA
>JAUSEJ010000386.1 GCA_030650265.1 Dehalococcoidia bacterium
CATGCATGAGGGCCAGCCCTGAGGAAGTCAGACGCCAATATGGCCTTCCATCGGCTGCTTGATGCTTATAGTGCAATCTCAGCAAGTGGCGATTGTTCACTTGACGATTGGTCACCAAGAGGATAGAATGGAAACACTTCAGCCGCTACAGGAGGTGGTCGTGTCAGAAGCACCATTGTCGGGCCTAACCATATTGGATTTGTCACAATACATTGCGGGACCCTACTGCACCAAGCTGCTCGCTGGCTTGGGCGCCGAAGTGATCAAGATCGAAAAGCCGGGAAGAGGTGATGGCTCCCGTAGCGTCGGGCCTTTCTATGAGGATGACCCCCATCCCGACAAGAGCGCCCTTTTCCTCTACCTGAACACCAATAAGAAGAGCATCACTCTTAACCTCAAATCATCAACCGGCGTGGGCCTTTTCAAGGACCTGGTCAAACAGGCGGATATCGTCATCGAAAGCTTCGCTCCACGCGTCATGCCTTCGCTGGGACTCGACTATGAGACGCTCAAACAGATCAATCCTGACCTCCTAATGAGTTCGATTTCCAACTTTGGCCAAACCGGTCCCTACAAGGACTACCTTCTCACCGAAATGCTCGGCCTCGCTATCGGTGGATTGATGTCGATAACCGGCGACCCCGAGCGGGAGCCCCTGAAGCTAGGAGCGAAACTGGCTCAGTACATTACAGGCCTCCACGCCTATATGGCGACAATGGTGGCTATTCACTGTCGGGACAACACGGGAATTGGCCAGCAAGTCGACGTTTCCGTTATGGAATCGGTTTCGTCTATCCTCGACGTGACCCCGATGTGGGCCTCCTATAACAACATGGTCAGACCGAGGGCGGGAAACCGCCATACAGGGACCTATCCCTTCTGCATTCTGTTTTGTCGCGATGGCTACACAGGCATTATTGCCGCCAGTCCGAAGCACTGGGAGTTGTTCTGCAAGTCGATCCTCAAGAAGCCCGAGCTCATAGCGGACCCCCGTTTTGCCACGTCTCACGCCCGCCTGCAGAATTGTGACGAGCTAGACGCGGAAATGCTCGAGTGGACTATGGAACATGATAAAGAGGAGATCTACCATTTGGGGCAATCAATGGGCCTGCCCTTTGGCTACGTTGCCACCTTCGCCGATCTCATCAAATCGCCCCAGCTCCTCGAGCGAAAGTTCTTCGAGGAAGTCGACCACCCGGTCGTAGGAAAAGCCCTGTATCCCGGTCGTCCCTTCAAAATGAGCGAGGCGCCATGGGAGCCGTTGCTCTGTGCTCCCCTCCTGGGTGAGCATAACGAAGAGGTCTTCGGTCGTCTCGGCCTCAGCCGGGAGGATATGGTCAGGCTTAGAGAGCAGAACGTGATTTAGAGATGGGGGAGAATATGTTACCGTTCACCGGTATCCGCGTCATAGATGCTACTATTGTCTGGAGTGGCCCTTACTGCGCCAAACAGTTCGCCGATTTTGGCGCCGAAGTGATCAAGCTGGAGTCCGCCAAACATATGGATACCAGTCGGGGGCAAGCCAATCCTCCCCGCGGGTCAGGCACGTACCCTGATGGAGAACCTGGCCCGAGGCCATGGAATCGTTCCGGGCTGTTCAACGCCCTCAACACGAGCAAGCTGTCGCTGAGCCTGGATCTTACTAGTCCCAAAGGAATCGCAACCTTCAAACGGCTGGCCAAGGTGAGCGACGTGGTCATCGACAATTTCCGGGCGAAGGTAATGGATCGCTTCGGCCTTGGCTATGAGGCGCTGCGAGAAGTGAATCCCTCGATCATCGTCATTTCCATGTCCGCTAATGGCATGACTGGACCGGAACGGGATTACGGCGCCTTCGGCGCCACTCTGGAGCAAACGACCGGCATGGCCTGGCTCACCGGTTACGGCCCCAAT
>JAUSEJ010000388.1 GCA_030650265.1 Dehalococcoidia bacterium
TAGGCAAACGCTTGATTCTGGCAAGCCTCGCTGCCGGCCAATCTCGTGCAGCCGGCGGGCAGATCGAACGTATCGCCGTGCCAATGAAAGGCGACGAATCTGTCGGGAAAGCCCCGGAAGACCGACGATTCCCTTCCTTCCTGACTGAGAAAGACCGGATGCCAACCGATCTCCTTGTCGCTATTCTTGTAGACAGGTGCGCCGAGAACGTCGGCGATGATCTGGGCGCCCAGGCAAACGCCGAGGACGATCTTGCCTTCGGCGATCGACTTCTCGATCAGTCTCTTCTCGTCGGCGAGCCAGGGGTACTCCTCTTCCTCGTAGACATTCATCGGCCCACCCATGATTACCAGCCAGTCGAAATCGCCGGTCTCTGGCAGTCTCTCACCGCGACAGAGTGCCGTGGCGGACACCGGGTGGCCCCTTGCCCCGGCCCAGGCAACTATATTGGCCGGACCTTCAAACAAGGCATGCTGCAGAAAATGCATTCTCACAAAGGTTCCTCCACTGTCATAGGTGTCTTTCTCATCATAGCAGATAGATGACTGCCGGTCTGTGACTGGAGACACATCCTCGGACCGCAATCGCGACTCTGCGTGGCAAGAGCAGCGAATGCCACAACGGATTGGCCGAAATGCGCTCCTTTACTCCAGTACAATGCTAGGTTATAATTGGTCATAGTCAGAGGCAGGAGCCGCTTGTCCTGCCATTTGAAAAGAATCATCACTCTAGTTTAGGAGGCACTCGTGGACTGGTTAAATTTTATTAAAGTTATGATCATCGATGAAAGAGGCGCCATTGCCAAGTACCAACTGGCCGCCAATAAGGCCGATGATCCGAAAATCAAGGCGATGTTCGAGCAGATGAGGGATGAGGAGAGGACACACATCGACATCCTCGAGCAGCAAGAAGAGCGCATCAAGGAGCGTCTCGGCGAGAACAAGTAGCTTTTGCATCCGGCCTCAGGCCTATTGGCCTGGGGCCGCTTTCTCTGCCAGCCTACGAAGGCGGCAATTGTCATCCAGCGCGCCGATTTTGAGTAACAACTTCAAAGTGGCGTTCCCGTGCAGGTGCTTCGCGTCCTCTGCCGTTAGGTCGTCCAGCTTTGGCCTTGGTTCAAACTCGTCGCCTGAATAGACCGCCGTACAAAGCTGATCGGTGCTGCGATCATGTTCCAGTACAATGGGTTCTCCATGAATCGTACGAGAAACTCCCTCTTTCCGACCAGGTCCCTGATACC
>JAUSEJ010000396.1 GCA_030650265.1 Dehalococcoidia bacterium
CCGGTCCTCCTCGACATAGGCTTGCAATATGGGGTCGAGAACGTCGTACGGCGGCAAGGAATCTTCATCTTTCTGGTCGGGACGAAGCTCTGCCGAGGGCGGCTTGGTAAACACCCGCTCTGGTATGACTTCTCCTGAGCTACGCTCATTCCGGTACCGCGACAGTCGGTAAACCCAGGTCTTCGGCACATCCTTGATGACGGCCAGCCCGCCTGCCATATCGCCGTAGAGCGTGGAATACCCGGCCGCCATCTCGCTCTTGTTGCCCGTAGACAAGACCAGATTGCCAAATTTATTGGAGATGCCCATCAGGATGTTCCCCCTGATGCGAGCCTGAAGGTTCTCCTCCGCCAGGCCCGGTTTGGCTCCGGCAAAGACTCCTGACAGCATCTCCAGACTGGCAACGAACGCCGGCTCGATAGAGATGGTGTGAATAGTCATGCCCAAATTATGCGCCAGAATCTCCGCGTCTTCCTTGCTTGCCGGCGAAGAAAAGCGGGAGGGCATGGCTACGCCGACCACGTTCTCCGCGCCCAGGGCATCCACGGCGATGCAAGCGACAAGGCTCGAATCAATGCCGCCTGATAGCCCGATGATGGCCTTTCTGAATCCGTTCTTGTGGAGGTAGTCTCCCGTGCCAACGACCAGCGCTTCATACACGTCACCGGGAAATTCCAGAAGCCGATCCTCCCGTTCGGGAATAGGCGGCTTTGGCTCACTGATCGCATAGTCAGGCACGACAATGCGATCGCAGAGACCGGCTTCGGCCTCGAGATTCAGCTTCTCCTTACGGCGGCGCGGGTCGTGGAGCCTGCTGCGAAATACGGCGGACAGATCGACATCGGCGAGGACCAGGTCCTCCTCGAACTGCTTGCCCCTCACCACCAGGTCTCCCCGCTGATCAACCACCATACTGCCGCCGTCGAACACCAACTCATCCTGACCGCCCACCATATTCACATAGGCAAGAACCACCTGGTTGTCCGACGCCCGGGCGGCAAGCATCCGGTGCCGGAAATCTGCCTTCCGATAGTCGAAGGGGGAAGCGTTTATGTTGATGATTAGCTCTGCCCCGGCCAGAGCCTGCAGAGCAGTTGGACCCATCGGATACCAGATATCCTCACATATGCCAACCCCAAAATGGACGCCGCCGATATCAAAGATCGGGCAACCGGTTCCTACCTGAAAGTACCGATTCTCGTCAAAGACGCCGTAGTTAGGCAAGTACTGCTTGTGATACATAGCAATGATCCGACCATCATAGATAACAGCCGAAGCGTTGTAGATGTCTTCTCTCACGTCGATGCACCCTACCACGACGATCAGGCCGCGCGAGTATTCGGCCACGGTCCGCAATCGCTCCATGTTGTCCCGGATAAAAGACGGCTTTAGCAGAAGATCCTCCGGCGGATAGCCAGGGATTGCCAATTCGGGAAAGGCGAGAAGGTCAACTTTAAGGGCCCTGGCCCGATCGATGAAGCCCAATATCTTCGCTGTGTTTCCGTCCAGGTCTCCGACAGTCGAATTTATTTGGGCAAGCCCGATTCTCATTTTTTGCATTAGAATACCTCGAGATATCGATCAAGTTCCCAGGGCGAGACGTAGGTCTTATACTCGGCCCACTCCTGAGCCTTGGCTTCAAGAAACCGCTCGTAGACGTGCTCTCCCAAAGCCTCCCGAACGACCTCATCTGTCTTCATTTCCTCGATAGCCTCCCCCAGAGAGCCGGGGAGCATCTGCACCTGGCGCCGCCGAATCTCGGCCTCGTCAAAGGTGTAGAGATTCTCCTCAACGGCCGGCGGCAGCACCATTTTGTTTTTCACACCGTCCAGGCCGCATTTCAGCATTACAGCGAAGGCCAGATATGGATTGCAACTAGGATCCGGGCAGCGCAACTCGATGCGAGTGGCATCAAGCTTTCCAGGGCTGAATTTCGGTACTCTGATCAGGGCCGACCGATTGATGGAAGCCCAGCTTACATAAACAGGAGCCTCGTAGCCTGCCACTAGCCGTTTGTAGGAATTGACTAGTGGCGCGAGAACGGCGCACATGGCTCTGGCATGGTGCAATTGGCCAGCTATGAAGTGCTTGGCCAGGCTCGACAACCCGTATTCGTCGTTTGCATCGGCAAAGGCGTTTCGCCCACCGTCCAGAAGGGCGAGACTCTGGTGGCAGTGCATACCATTTCCCGCGGTACCGAAGATCGGTTTGGGCATGAAGGTGGTATGAAGCCCGTGTTTTTGCGCCACCGCTTTGAGGGCGTACTTAAAAGTCACGGCGTTGTCAGCCGTGGCGAGGGCGTTGTCGTACTGAAAATCGATTTCGTGCTGACCCATAGCCACTTCGTGGTGAGCCGTCTCGACCTTAATGCCGAGGTCCGCCAAAACGTTCACCATCTCCTTGCGTACATGGGCGGCAAGGTCCGTGGAGAGATCGAAGTATCCACCCCGGTCGTGGGGAAGCGGCGCTATTCGCCCCAACCCGTCGGACTTAAACAAGAAGAACTCCAACTCCGGACCGGTGTTATAGACATAGCCCATTTCAGCGGCTTCGGCCACAGCCTTCATCAGAACAACGCGGGGATCGCCAGCAAAGGCCTCACCGCCAGGGGTATGGACCCAACAGATGACCCTCGCCGTAGTGTTTTCCCCTCTTTCCCAGGGAATGACCCTATAAGTAGCCAGGTCGGGGACAAGATACATGTCGCTTTCGGCAATGCGGGCAAAGCCCTCAATCGATGAGCCGTCAAACCACTTCCCGTGATCGATAGCGTCGGGAAGCTGCTCGATCGGAATGGTGACGCTCTTGACCACGCCAACGACGTCGGTGAACTGCAAGTTGACAAACCTGACTCCGTCAGCCTCCGCCTTCTTGAGAATCTCTTTCGGCTTGACCTCGGCCGGTTTTGAGACCAGTTCCATCATTCCTCCTTTGCCCATCGCTTAGGCGACGCCACAACCCATGATTGAAGTTTCGCTCAGCTCTCGCCCGAGAATATCGCTTTGGGGATTATGCTAAACGCACAAAGCAACCCTCTCGAAAAGTATAACACGCCTGTTGGTTGATCGTCTATGGGCACTGCGCCCAAAGAAGCATCACCTTCTCTTGGGCATCGTGCCCGGTAATCCGACAGATCGGTCCGATCTGTCGGATCAGTCAGATCAGCATTGAACCAACTCCCGTACAATGATATAATGGTGCTATCTGCAGAGAGGAGGGCGATGCCAAAATCTATGCCACAAGGAAAGCGACTTGGCAAAGTTGAAGTATCCGCGGAAGCGGTGGCCACGATTGCCGGACGAGCGGTGATCCAATCCTATGGCGTCGTCGGCATGGCCTCTCGACGGTTCAAGGATGGCATCGCCACATTACTGCACCACGATAGCTGCAGCAAAGGCGTGGACGTCCACCTCAACAGCGATCAGGTAATAATCGATCTGTTTGTGGTCGTGGAATACGGGACCAGGATATCCGAGGTCGCCAAGAACATCATGTGCAACGTGAAGTTTGCCGTCGAGCAATCCTTGGGTACACCGGTTGCTCAGGTCAATGTAAACGTGCAGGGCCTCAGAATTAGCGGCAAGGATTGACGTTGGTGGCAATGAGGATTATCTCCATACCGGGAGAGGGACGATGAAGAGTATGAGCAAAGGAGACGTCATCGCTCCTCTCAAGACACCTCCCATACACCATGGCGACGGCCAATGCCTGAAAAGGGCTTTGCAGGCCGCCACAAACTGGCTCGAGAGACACGCCGAGGCCATCAACGCCCTCAACGTCTTCCCCGTGCCCGATGGCGACACCGGCAGCAACATGCTACTCACCATGCAATCCACGGTTAAGGCCGTTGCTGCCTCGAACGAGTCTGACATTTCCATAATAGCCCGGGATATGGCCCACGGCGCTTTGATGGGGGCTCGCGGCAATAGTGGTGTCATTCTGTCCCAGATTCTCCGCGGTTTCGCCCAGGGTCTAGACAAGAGGCAAAACATCGACGGCGAATCGCTCGCCGCTGCCCTCACTCAAGCCTCAGTCATCGCCTACAAAGGGGTCAGCAAGCCGGTCGAGGGCACGATGCTTACGGTCATCCGGGAGGTCGCGGAGTCTGCAAGGGAGGCCGCCAGCCAATACACGGATCTGGTGACCATACTAGAAACCATCAGCAGCGCCGCTAAGTCGTCTGTAGCCCGCACTCCCTCCCTCCTTAAGGTGCTGCGGGAAGCGGGAGTGGTGGATGCCGGCGGGCAGGGGATCTATGTGCTATTTGACGGCGTCCTGCGTTACTTACACGGTGAACTGACCGAAGGAGCAACACCCGCTTTGGCGCAGTATGCGGCGCCGGCGCCAAGAGCGACCGGCGCGCCAGGTGAGGGAAGAGAATACGGTTATTGCACCGAGTTCCTCCTCGAAGCACAGGGACTAGATCTCGACGGGATGCGGGAAAGAATCAACGCACTCGGCGATTCCGCCCTTGTCGTCGGCGATGGCAACCTGGTACGGGTTCACGTTCACACCTTCGATCCCGGCGCCGCCCTATCCCTGGCGACCTCTGTCGGCGACCTCTGTCGGCGTCCTTCGTCAGGTCAAAGTGGAGAACATGCAGGACCAGCATCAGGATTTCCTCGCCGCTTTCGTTCCTCCAACCAGGCAGACCGATGGCATCGCGACCGTCGCCGTGGTCGCCGGCAAAGGCCTCAGCGAAGTCTTCACCAGTCTGGGAGCCAACAAGATAGTGCATGGTGGACAAACGATGAACCCGAGCACGGAGGAACTGCTGGCCGCTGTAGAGTCCGTGCCTTCCAACAGGGTCATTCTTCTCCCCAACAACAAGAACGTCGTCTTGACCGCTGCTCAGGTCCCTGCTCTTTCCACCAAGAATGTTAGGGTGATTCCCACCCACACCATCCCTCAGGGCATTGCTTCGCTCATGGCCCTGAACACTGAGATCGACCTCGATGACAACGCCTCGGCAATGACCAACGCCAAGGACTCGGTCAGGACCATCGAGATCACCAGAGCCGTGAGGGAGGCAAGGTTGAATGGTTTGCATATCTCAGAGGGTCAGATCATCGGCCTTCTTGATGGAGAACTGGTGGCGGCTGGAGAGGATTCTACGCAAATAGTCGAAAATCTTCTCGACAAGGCCCGCGCCGCCGCCGGAGAAGTTATCACCATTTTTTGGGGAGCGGCGATGGATCCCGTCGAAGTGGAAAGAACGGCTGGCGTTGTTCGCGCCAAGTATCCAGACCAACAAGTCGACATCGTCGAGGGTGGGCAACCCCATTATCACTACATTATTTCTGTAGAATAGGTAGAATAGAGGGTAAGAGAATGACGACAAATCAAGCCGTCCGCGTGGTTACAGATTCGACTGCCGACCTAACTCAGTCTATCGTCGACGAACTGGGGATAACGGTAGTTCCCCTCAACGTCCATTTCGGCGACGAGGTCTATAAAGAGGGGGTGGAGATCACCAACGCGCAGTTTTACCAGAAGCTCCAGGCAAGCGCCAAGCTTCCCACGACATCTCAGCCGACTGTCGGAGATTTCGCCAGCGCCTACCGCGCTTTGATGCCAGCCAGTGTCGTCTCTATTCACGTCGCCGAGAAGCTGAGTGGCACCTACAACTCAGCCCGCCTGGCAGCCGAGAGCGTCACGGAAACGCGGATTGCCGTTATCGACTCTCAATCCACCACAATTGGTCTCGCCTGGTCAGTGATTTACGCTGCCAAAGCGGCGAAAGCCGGAGCCAGCTTCGAGGAAGTTGTCGCCGTGGTTAAGGAAACCATGGGCCGCGTCCGGCTCGTAGCGGCGCTGGAAACCCTCGAATACCTGCGGCGGGGTGGGAGAATAGGCCCGGCGTCGGCCTTTCTTGGCTCGTTGCTGAGCATAAAGCCCCTCATCTACGTTCAGGACGGCGAAGTGCGTCCCCTTGAGAAGGTACGTACTCAGGCAAAGGCCATGCAGCGATTAGTGGAGATCGTATCTCAAACGGCGCCTTACGACGACCTGGCGGTCGCCCACGCCCAGCGACCGGAAGCCGCCGAAGAGGTTCGCCGGGCTCTCAGTGCCATCCACCCCTACGACCGGATTCTCCTCACCGAAATCGGCTGTGTGGTCGGCACTCACGCCGGGCCAGGGACGATTGGCGTCGCCGGCACGAGGAAGAACATTTAGAGGCCCTATGTGAAAACGGATACCGCTTTTTCCGGGACGAAGGGAGGCCCGCGCACCCCAACTCCTGTTGATCCTATGCCTCTCGCGAAGGTACAGGAGCTGGTGAAGATACTTTCTCACGAGAAGAGGCTGGGAGGCAAAGACAGCGCGGTGATCGGCGGGCTGGACGGGTATCTGTCACGGTGGAGGGAACACATAACTTCGCTGGCCGCCGGTTCCTGCCTGGTCGCGGATTCGCTTCGACTCGTCGCCCCTCTCCATGATTATTCACTTATTTCGACCGCCCAAAGAGGAGACCTTCTCTCAGTGGTTATCAGCGGGCTATCTGCACTGGCTAAAGGCACCCCTTCGTCTCTGGCAACTCATTCTGTCAGTCAAGCAAGTACTCCTACCAAGACGGACGCTGAGGCTTTAGCCGGAAAACGAGTACTGGCACCGGCTGAAGCCTCGACCTCCAGCGCCTCTTCATCAGGAGGGGCGACGTCCCCTGGAAAGACAAGGGGTCCGGCCTCCGGCG
>JAUSEJ010000397.1 GCA_030650265.1 Dehalococcoidia bacterium
CGGACTGCTGAGTTGGAGTGACATCGCTTCAACGCTCGGATTGCTCCTGACGTCAGACGGCTCCTACAGGGCGGCCTGACCCTTACCCTGACCAGACTTTCACCGGCTAGTCAAGTTGACCTTAGCTGGGCACGACATGACTCCCTCCTTATACTGAGACGACCGAGAGGGGTGCCAGACGTTAAACAGAATCTGCCTTGCGTGCTTCCCTTGCGGGAGCAACAATTGGCGGTGCCTGAGGGCACCCTGGGTCAGACTACTCTGCGGGCTCGCAACACCAAGTACGAACCGACCTCGACACTCGGTCTGTCTGGCTTAAAGGATAGCATAATGCACAACCATTTTCATCCTTGGTGGCGCCCCAGAGGGGCATGGATGACTACTATAGGCGCTGCGCCCGAGGACGTTCACTCCGACCTGCGACGCCAGGAAGACGACGGAGAAGCCTACCGAGTCAAGGGCAGTGTCAGAGCCAGAAGGGAAGAAATCGTTGAGCCAGAGCCCGACAGCATGAAAATACTGTATTGCCAAGATGAGGGAAAGGCACATGGCGACCGAGGCGAACAAAAGCCGCAGAAGCCCCAGGCAAAACCCCGCCGCAGCACCGACGATCAAGGTGACGGCTATCGCCACGTCGACCCAATTCAGATACAACCTTCCCCTCCCATCATACCCGGTCCGTTTGATTCTAGGACTCGTGAAGGTGGTCGTCAATGGGATAATGGTGCTACTGAGGGGGAACAGATAGTCACGTTCTCAAATCAAAAAAGCGAATTTGAGAGGGTCCAGGCGCGTGATATGCGCTATGTTGTCGAAGTGCGTGTCGGCGGACAGGATCTCCGACAGACCGTTCCGCATCATCACGGCAACGTGCAACAGATCTCAACATGGCAAGTGCGGGTACTCCCGCGACAATTCGACCACGTTCAGAATGTCGTCCTTTACCACGTGAATAACGTCAGGCACTATCGCCATAAACTTCAAGGTGACCTGCCTCGCGATGTCGGGCCGGCCGCTAACTAGATAGCTGTTAAACGTTTCTTGCAGAACCTCTACACTGGTAACGCCCAAGCTCTCCTGGCCAGCAAGATGCATGAGGGCTGCTCTGCAGGATTCGCGATAGATGTGATCTCCGCCATAGCTGTACATTGGAATGTTTATGTCGACGAAGATCGGACTCACCGGCAGCCATCATACCGGCTTCTCTCTAGGTCGGCTTCAATTTCGTCCCAATCCCTGGCGGGAAACTCGTCGCCTCCAGAGCACAACCAATTTGCCGCCTCGATTCGCTTCTGGCGTCTAAGTTCCTTGATTAGATGCTCCTCCACGGCCTCCCGAACCACTGCCGATATCGATTTGTTAGTGAGCGCGGCATGGTCGGCCAATAACTCGAACTCATCAGCGCCAAATAGAGCTTGCACGCGTCTCTCTTTCGCTTTCCCCATCGTCTTATGCTCCTTTGTGTCTCCCAATACTGAGTATAACATTTGGTAGTAGTGCAGTCGATAGTAGAAAGAGCAGCCTCACTCTGATGGCTGAAAGCTGACCCCTGATAGCCAGCTACGAACTACGATCCACCATCAAGTTGGCCCAGGCGAGAAGGAGGTCTTTATGAATGGAGGCAGGGATAACATTGAGACTTTCCCGAGCCTGACGGACGTAGGCGGTCGCCTTGGCCTGAACGTACTCAATGCTGCCGATCTGCTCTAAGGAGGCCACGGCGCGCATGGCATCCTCAGATGAAGCGGTGCTGCTACCTAGCGCTTTTAGAATGGTCGTCCTCTGGCTGGCATTGGCGTTGCGGAGCGCGTGATGGATGATCAGGGTCTTCTTGCCCTCCCGGATGTCCGACCCTACGGGCTTACCAAGCTTGCTCTCATCGCCCGTCACTCCCAGGATGTCGTCCTGCAACTGAAAGGCCAGTCCGCAGAGGCTGGCAAATGAAGCCAGCGCCCTCACGCTGGGATGCGCAAGATCGACGCTATTCAGGCCGATTAGGGCCCCGGCGCGGCCGCAGAACTCGAATAAGGCGGCGGTTTTGCCCGAAAGCACGGTGAGGATGTCAGATTCCGTCAGGTCTTCTACGGGCACCTGCTCGAACTGGATATCGAGGGTCTGACCTGCCACCAGACGCGCTTGAGTGTCCAACATAAGATCTGTGACAAGCCAAAGAGCGACACGGGGATCACAGCCAGGCTGGGCGGCAAGGTCGCCCAAGAGCGAGGCGCACCATCCCTGAAGAAGGTCCCCCGCCAGAATGGCGATCGAAACACCGTAATGAGCGGCCTCGGC
>JAUSEJ010000401.1 GCA_030650265.1 Dehalococcoidia bacterium
TCCGGCGCCACAGTTGGCGACGGTAGTCTCGATCTGAGTCCGGGGAGATAGCTCTTTCCCGGCGCTATCCACAACCACCACGTACCAGCGACCGGCAATGGGATTAGGCGCCAAATTGATACTGTATCTTCCGTCGCTCCCGGTTGCCGTGCTGGTCGTCGGCACGCCTCCACTAACATTCCCAACAGTTACGCTGTAGCCCGAGAGCCCCTGCCGGGACTTGTCAATCAGATAGCCACTTATCTCCGTCTTACTGCAATCCGGTGAACCAAAGGAGTTTTCCACGACAAAGGGAAAGGGGGGAACGGTTGGCGTCGGCGGGGGAACGGTCGGCGTCGGCGGCAATACAACCCGCGTGGCAGTGGGAACCGGCGTGGAGGTGGAAACCGGCGCCGGTCTTGGTGTAAATGTCGGGGTAGGAATAGGACCAACGGTCTGCGATGGGGGCAAAACTGCAGTGGCCAAAGGGGGAATCGGGCCAATTGGTGTATTGGTTCTTAAGATGGCGATGGTCGCCGTGGCCAATGGAGACAGCGGCGATCTGGTAGCCGTTCCCACGAACGCCGCAGGCCCGCGAGTGGGCGTGGACAGGGGCGACACAACTGTCGGCGAGCCGTTATCAGCTATCGGCGTAATTGGGCGGGAAGGTCTTTGCATGCCACAGCCCATAATGATCACCGCTATTACCGGGGCCAGGCAAAAGAGAATACGTCTCAACCAATCCCTCCAGACGCGAAAGCATTGATGGCAGTATAACATGATTGTCAATTTAAGTGAAGCTGCCTGCCGACTATACTATCTTCCTGACCGGATACCGGATCAGGGTTTTCTGAACCTTGGCCTGCGGGGTCGTCAGGTATTCCTCCTCGTGGTCCCCGGCGATCTCGTAGCCGTGCTCTGCGATGAATTCGTGCAGGCGCTGGATAGTGGGCTCTTCTTCGGCGTAAGGCCCGATATGGAGAATCTGCGCTACCGTTCCGTATTGCCAGACCTCGGACCGGACCTCCACGTCCGGCACCTTTTGCGGCAGCACTATTATGTCGTCCGGAATAGCCATGCCCCAAATTCCTAGCCACTGGTTTTTTGACACCAGGTGGGCATCGGGCCAGCGGGCGCGCAGAGGACCCAGTTTGAAATCCGTGCCGGCTTTCTTGAGCGCAAACTTCAAGGCGTAGACGGAGCCATAAAGGGCGGGAAGAACTGTCGCCCCCACACCGTTGGGGTCGCCCTCGGACCGGACCACTGCCATCCTCTGCGACGGCATGTCGAGGAATTGGGGTTCCAGTTTAGAGCCTCTCTTGGCCATCGGTATACTCCTTCAACAACGACCAGCCCAGATCCCGGCGCACCCGGACCATATCCTCTTCGGTAGGCTGAAAAGGGAAATCCCGAAAAGGCTCGCCCGGACGATAGCTGCCGAAAGGACGTGTGCAGGCCAAACTTCCATCTCTCCCCGAGCAACCGCCGGTGAGAAAGGGCTCGCCGGTAGCGATTGCCTGTTCGATGAGAGCGGGAGAGAGGCTAAGGTACGCGATCCTGCTCGCGTCATTGTAGCTAATGTCAGCCGCGCCAAGCAACCCCTTTTCCATAAGATACTTGGCCAACTGGATACGTCGATAGCGCCGGAGGGCGGGCCTGACCCGCCGAGCCATCGGCGATTCGGCTTCGGGATAGAAGCTAAAGAGGTAGGAATTGACCTCCAATTTGCAGAGCCGGGCGACAACTGACATGAGCTCGCGGTCCGTCTCGCCGACGCCCACCACCAGATGGGCGTTCACCTTGAAGGGGCCGAAGATCGCGCGGGCCTCCTCTATCACTTGCCAGTATTGACGCCAGGAAAGAGAACCTTTCGCTCGACCTCCCCTCACGCGTTCGAAGACGGCCTCGCTTGTGGCGTCCAGTCCTATGCCTATCGTATCTACACCCAGCAGCCGGAACTCGGACAGTCTGCCGCGGTCGAACAGGTTGGCGGCGATAAGGGCAGAGACAGGGGCATCCACCTGTCTCCGAATTCGCCGCACGATGTCCACCGTATCCTCGTATGCCCGCCGGTGGCTCACCATGGAAACGCAAATGCGGGAGACCTCAGCCGAATACTTCACCATGCGGGCGATGACCTCGTCGGTGGCCAGAGTTGGCCAATCCACTCGAATGAACGACTTCTCCCCACTTCCACCTTCTCTGGCCCGGGACAGACCGCAGTAGGCGCAGTTGGCGTTGCAGCCTCCGACGTAAGTGAGAAGCAGGTTGATACAGTGCAGGCGAACGTCCCGATAGAAGCGACCCGAACTCGCTCTCAGCACCATGGCGGCCGCCAAACTGAGACGCACGTACTCAGGGCTTTGCGTGCTCATCCCGGGGATTTGGGCTTCTTCAACCACTGTAGTATTCATCGAACGTTAGCCAACTCCGGCGAATAGCTTGCGATAGCCCTGCCGGCGAGAGCTGCCAATGGCGATCGAGTTCGCGGCGCCTTTCCCCGGCCCGCCTCAGGCCCGGACCCAAAACAAAGTGACATTCTTCCTCGTACTCCTCAAGATAGTCTAAGCGTCCCGCCAGAACGGCCTTAGAGGCGGCCAGCCCGGCAATTTCTCCGGCAATTATAGCATTCAAGATACCGGCTCCGGTCATCGGATGGGTGAGCCCCGCCGCGTCTCCTACGAGCAGCATGTTTCCCCGGCGAAGCGCCGTGGGACCACCGATGGGCACCAGTCCCCCTGTAACAGAGAGGGCCGGCCCGATCGCCTTTCCTTCATCCTCGATCTTTCGAAGAAGAGACCTAAAGCCGGCCATGGCCTCCCGGGCGCCAGCGGCGAAAGCTACTCCGATACGGGCCACTTCTCCGGCAGGAAATAACCAGGCGTAGCCTCCCCTGATTTCGGAGCGAAAGTAGACCTCGGCAATAGAAAGCGGCCGACTGAGACGAAAGTCGTACTGAATGGCCGTCGCCACTTGAGGCCGCGCCAAACCCATCCAACGGGCCACCAGGGAAAGAGGCCCATCGGCCCCGATAATAACACCGGGACGGATCAACAGTTCTCGCCCGCTCTGCCGGGCCAGAACCCGATCTCCAACCCGATCGACGGCGGTTGTCTTCAGAAAGAGTTCGGCGCCAGCCTCGACGGCCTCGATGGCCAGATGCCGATCGAGGGCGGCTCTGTTAATAGTGTAGCCTGGCACAGCCATCTCCTGGACCGATCCGTCGGGCAGCAGTGTCCGAAGCCCGGCGACCGACTGGGCTAAAGTTCCTGATGGAAGATCGACGTGCCAGCGAATGGTTTCGGCCACATAGCCGGCGCAACGCACGGGGAGGCCCAACTCAGCCTTGCGCTCCAGAATAATCGTTTTGACGCCTGCCGCCGCCGCCACACGCGCGGCGACGCTTCCTGCCGGCCCGGCTCCTACCACCAGCATATCGCAGGTTATCTCCTCTATCACGCCCGCTCGACCATCGCCTGTACGACCTTTCGCAATAGATCGAGACGCAAATAGGTCTGCCTCTCGAACCCACCCGTGTAAGCCAGACCCTCCTCACCCAGATCATAGCAGGTGGCGCTATCGATATCCACCAGAACGCCTGGCAAACCGGCCTCCTCGAAGTCGACACGGTGTTTGGCATAGAAAGCCTCGCAGCAGGTGCCGATGAAGGCCTTTACCCCCGACTCGCGGCAACGAACGAGGGTTTCCTGCAAGTGTTCATAGTTGACTATGCTTATGGCCTGCAACCCATAGTCCAGTGCGAGTTGATAGGCATCGCCGATCTCACAGAGACCGCACATGGTGCAGCCATCCACGTTTCGCAAAGCGCAATCCACGGGCTTGGCGCAGTATGGCAGAAGAAGGACAGAGCAGCGGGGGATTGTCGCCAGGTCTCCACCCACGGTGAAGATGGCACTGGCCTCGGTGCCGTTCAAGCCCATCTGGCAGTAATCATTACGGATCAGCGCTTCCCTAAGAGCCTGGCGAAAATGTCCCGCCTCAATCCCGGGAACGCAGATCTCCTCCCTTCGGAAGAAAGTGTCCACAATCGCCCCGACCGCCGCCAGTTCGGCAGGCGCATCCTTCAGCGCCGCTTCCAGATCGAGAATCGACCGTCGCGGATAAGCAAAGAAGTCGCCGGTAATGATGGCCGACTTGATACGGTTCATGGCAGTATCAACGATGAGGGCCACCCGGATCAGTCCGCCCGGCGCCTTGTAGATCGACCGCAGCACTTCCTGTCTGGGAGGAGTCGACACCTGATCTAGCCATTCCTTTGAGGCCATAAAGGGGAGATTGTCTTCAAAAAGTCGCTCCTCCTCCGCTGTCAATCCCCCGATGGCGAGGTCCATCCCGAGAACCGACTCGAAACCGCTTCTTAGGGCCCCTTTGACCTCGTCGAGAGGCGGTAGTTCGCCCAACTCGCGGCTGAGCCAGGTTACCC
The DNA here is from genome assembly GCA_030650265.1 of Dehalococcoidia bacterium. The sequence goes on from JAUSEJ010000401.1 coordinate 4,424, forward strand.
GATCGCGGAGTGAGCGGACCTCCTTGTCTTCCAGTTTTTCGACCGGTACCCTTAGGGCCCGCAGCATGGTGTCGACGTCAAAATCAAGAAGCAAAGTCCCCTGAAACAAGAAGGCGCCCTCCCCCTCCGTGGCGCCAGTGCCAGAGATCTTGCGCCCATCCACCTCGATATCGTTGCGGGGACGAAAGGCGGCCTCAACGCCCAGCCACCGGAGGCCCAGAATGACACCCTCGGCCACCTTCTCGAAAAGTCGGGCCCTGCCCCCTAAAGCAGCCAGACTCTCCAAATCGGCCACGATCTCCCAACCCAACTGGCTTTCGTCGAAGAAGATGGCTCCCCCGCCGGTGATCCGCCTGTTAATGTCAATCCCGCGACGACGGCAGAAATCGGTCCGGATCTCCTGGTCCACCGACTGATGGTAGCCTACGAGGGCAGCAGGCGGTGAGAATTGGAGAAAACGCAGAGTGTTGGGAGTCAACCCCTGACCGCGCGCCTGGAGCATCGCTTCATCGAGGGCCATATTTTCCGCCGCCGTCCTCACCCCGGTATCAAGAAGCCGCCATGTTTTCATCAAATGCACCAATCCCGAGACCAAGATTTTGACTCAGTCGTACCCCATTTTCAGCCAATGCCGCTCTTGGCTCATGCTGGTCATGGAGCAAGTAAAGCCGATCAATCAGATAGTTTTTGCTCTGCAGGGTTTCAACAGTTGCTGAAAACGTTCCTATGACCTTGTTTGCTCTTCTTGGCCTGCTTGCCGCCGCCCGCTCTCCAATATCCTTACGCACACCCGAAAGTCTTCCCCCAGGTTCAACATTGGCTCCTTCGGCAGATTGCCCAAGGTTAGCCCATCCCCACTCGTAACGGAAGACCTAATGCCTCCGTGTCTCCGTGCCTCCGTGGTGAGCTATCGTCCTAGATATCGATCCATCAATGTGAGTGTAGGCGAGAGCGCAACATTCCTCATAAAACTTTGGCGCCAGGCCCTTGCTTCGGGCGTACTCGACAACACCTTCAGCC
>JAUSEJ010000402.1 GCA_030650265.1 Dehalococcoidia bacterium
ACTCAATTGGCTTGCCAAGTTCGTTGCTTCGGTGAAATCACCGTGAACGTTGTTGCGCCGAGAACATTGGTAGCGTGGTGACAACGTGAAATTCAGGATCGCCATCCTACCTGGCGATGGTATTGGCCCGGAAGTCATGGAACAGGGCGTGAAAGTTCTTAGGGCTGTCGCCTCAAGATTTGGCCACGATCTGGAACTCGACTACTGGCCAATAGGGGCTTCCGCCATAGACGAATGTGGCTTGCCGCTGCCGCCCGAGACCCTGGAGGCCTGCCGGCGATCTGATAGCGTGCTCCTGGGCGCCGTTGGCGATCCCCGGTTTGAAAGCGCGCCCCTCTGGCAACGGCCAGAACGTGGGCTGACCGACCTTCGCTCCGGGCTCGGCCTAAATGTGAGTCTCCGTTTTGCCACAGTATATCCAGCGCTAGTCAACGCCACACGCTTCAAGCCTGAAGCCATTCAAGGGACTGACATCGTTACCGTACGAGATCCCATTGGCTTTACGATCACCGCCCGTGAGAGCCGGGAATGGCAAGAGGCGCAGGGCAAGCGCGTGGCTGATCCGCTAGTGTGCTGTGAAGAAGAGGCGAGGAAAGTACTGAGAATAGCCTTTGAGGTGGCACGTGGCCGGCGCAAGATGGTGGCATCCGTCGGACAATTTAACGTCCTCGCCTTTTCCAAGTTGTGGCGAGAGGTCGCCGTCGAGGTCGGTAAGGAGTACACCGATGTCGAGCTACGACTACTAGCTCCGGATACGGCTTGCGTGCAGCTTCTCGTCAATCCGCGCGACTTTGACGTGGTCATCTCCGATAATCCGATGGTTGGCGGTATGCTGGACGATTTGGCGGCCACACTGGGCGGAGGCGTCGGGATGTCGCCATCTGCCGAACTGAAGGTGGCCGGCAGAGATTCCTACGGGAACTTTGGGCTCCATGAGCCCATTCACGGCAGCGCCCCAAAATACACGGGACTAGATAGGGTCAATCCCATCGGGACGATCAGGTCAGTTTACACCCTGCTACTTTACTCTTTGAGCCTACCATCGGAGGCCCAGGCGGTAGAAGTGGCCATCGACCGTGTCCTCGAAAACTATCGCACCAGGGACATCATGGAATCGGGCAAGACCATGGTGGGAACCGGGCAAATGGGCGATCTCATTGCCGGGGCGGTGTTAGCCGGTGGTTAGTCCGAGAGATGGCGACGCCGGCGGACAGCAGAGTAGCCCCTGTCGAACACCGATCGCTTGTGTCCCGAGCGCAGGGATCCCGTTAAGAGTCGAGGATTACCGCCAAAGGTAAAACCTGTCCTTGACAGATTGACCGCACTGTGCTAATTATTGGCTTATGGGCGCCTGCCGGACGCTATCAGGTAACAACCCGAAAGTGATCAGCAGGCAGCCGTTGCTGCTGCGGGCCCGGTTATCGCTTGACCTGGCGATGCAGAAGGCTGACGGCTGATAGCTATATAATAAACATTTAGGAGGAAACAATGGCGAAACTCACTGCGGACATGATGGACTTCTTGAAGGGCAAAATGGCGTACGTCGCCACGATTACCCCCGAGGGCCTGCCCCATATCGGCCCCAAGGGCAGCTTCAAGGTGTTTGATGACGAGCACATCGGCTGGAACGAATCAACTGGCAAGCAGACCTTCGCTAATCTGCAGAGCAACACAAATGTGGCAATAGCGGTAGCGGACCGGGAATCACGAATCGGCTATCGCTTCACCGGGAAGGCCCAGGTGCTCCGTGATGGCGCTCTCTACGACAGCACTGCCGAGGAATATGCCAAGACTGGTCGAAAAGCGCCCTTTGCGGTAGTTTGTATGGCCGTCGAAGATATCTACGACGTCGGCGCCGGCGCCAGCCGCGGAACGAAATTGACCTAGATGTCAGCCGAGCGAGGGCGATCGGTCATTCCCGTCGCCCTCGCTTGAGCCCTTGAATTGGTTTCTCTAGGGTGCCTATATGCCATGTACAGCCTCTCCGATCGGGCTAGCGGCTTTCCATTAGCACAAAAGGAGCGGTGGTTCGTGGGGTGCTACTGGACCTGCGAAATCCTGTCCACCCTCGCCAAAACCACTTGCCGGACTAGCCGAAACGCGATATACTATCGCGAGAATCTTCTGGGGAGAGTCTATGCAAATCCTGCCACATTCGGATCCGGAAGTAGCTTCCGCGATCGAAGAAGAAGAACTGCGGCAACGCAGCAAGATTGAACTGATCGCCTCCGAGAACTACGCGAGCGCCGCGGTGCTGGAAGCCCAGGGGTCAATTCTCACCAATAAGTACGCCGAAGGGTATCCGAGGCACCGCTATTATAATGGATGCGAGTTCGTCGACAAGGTTGAAGACCTGGCCATCCGGCGAGTCAAATTGCTATTCCGTTCTGAACACGCCAATGTTCAGCCCCATAGTGGGTCTCAGGCCAACATGGCCGCCTATTTCGCCCTGTTGGATCCCGGCGATGTCGTCCTGGCCATGAACCTCGAACACGGCGGCCATCTCACTCATGGCCGGTCGGTAAATTTCTCCGGCAAGTTCTATCACTTCGTGCCCTATGGTGTTCGCCGGGACAGCGAACAACTGGACTACGACGAGATCGAGCGATTGGCAGTGGAGCACAAACCTAAGCTCATTGTCGCCGGCGCCACGGCCTATTCAAGAATCATCGATTTCTCCCGTTTTCGCCAGATCGCCGACAGGGTTGGCGCCTATTTGATGGCAGATATGGCCCATATCGCTGGCCTCGTCGCCACGGGCCTCCATCCGAGCCCCGTGCCCTACGCCCACGTGGTGACCTCTACTACGCACAAGACCCTGCGCGGTCCCCGGGGTGGCTTCATACTTTGCGGCGCCGATCTGGCCGGGCCGGTAGACAAAAGCATCTTTCCTGGCATTCAGGGTGGCCCTCTCATGCACGTCGTCGCCGCCAAGGCGGTCGCCTTCGGCGAGGCCCTCCAGCCAAGGTTCATCGCCTATCAGCAACTGGTAGTGGAAAACGCCAGAACCCTGGCCGGGGAACTGCAACGACTTGGACTAAGAATCATTTCCGGCGGTACGGATAACCATCTGATGCTAGTTGATCTCAACGCGTTTGGCGTCACCGGTGTAAAGGCGGCCCAGGTGCTCGACGACGTGGGTATTACTGTCAACAAAAATGCCATTCCCTTTGACCCTCGCCCGGCAACGGTGACCAGCGGCATCCGACTGGGCACGCCCGCGGTCTCCAGTCGGGGATTTGGCTCGGAGGAGATGCGACTGCTTGCCGCCCTCATCGTACGAACGCTGAGGAACGTCGGCGACGAAAGGGAGTTAGGTCGGGTCCGCGAGGAGATTGCCCAATTGAGCAGTCAGTTCCCGGTACCCGGCCTCGAGAGATTGATGACTCGAACATGATACGAATGCCTGGACTTGCTCCTTTTGGGCATCGCATGCTATAATTTGCCCAATTGAGAATCTGGGATACTGCCCCTTTCTGCTCTAGGGCGCCACACCGGTGGTGATACTCTAGGGCGAACCCAAGGAAAGGAGAATCAACTGTTTGCGCGACTATGAGGTAGTTATCATTGTCAGC
>JAUSEJ010000407.1 GCA_030650265.1 Dehalococcoidia bacterium
AGCCATCACGAGAAAAGGCTCTGGCACTTTGTAGGTTTCGCCGCCGATGGTGACCTGGTGCTCCTGCATGACTTCGAGGAGGGCGCTTTGAACCTTGGCGGGTGCCCGGTTGATCTCATCGGCCAGCAAGAGATTGGCAAAGACGGGGCCGAGGGACGTGGTAAACTCTCCGGTCTTTTGATTATAGATGCGCGTGCCGACCAGGTCAGCGGGGACCAGGCCGGGCGTGAACTGTATCCGCTTGAAGGTGCCATGAATGGTCTCCGCCAGGGTCTTCACGGTCAAGGTTTTTGCCAGACCCGGCACCCCTTCGACCAGCAGATGGCCTTGCGCTAGCACGGCGATCAGAACCCGCTCCAGAAGATGGTCTTGTCCAACGATGACCTTCTTCACTTCATATAGGATCTGCTCCACAAGTGGGGCCGAATCCGGCTTTATCGCGATTTGTTCAATCATCTACGCTTCTCATCCCCTTCAATGAATCGGACCTCGCGTACGGGCGGCGCCCCCGTCCCCCACCGGGCCGCCACAGGGGGACGGCCCCTACGATGCACTACGCGGGCGAAACCCCGTTGGGCCGCCATGGCCGGACGACTTCCACGCATCCGGCCCAGTAGGGGCGGCGCCCCCGTGCCCGCCCCCGTCCCCCCTTCCCCTCGGGCCACCACAGGGGGCGGCCGGAGGAACCTAAATTGGCGGTGCGCCCAAAGCCCCGGCGGCGCTCTCGATGGTCACGGCAAAGCCGATGCCGATGAAGACGTCCTGATCGGTCGGGTTGAGCAGCGCCGTGACGATACCCACTACTTCGCCGTCCCGATTGAGCAAGGGCCCCCCCGAATTGCCAGGGTTGACCGCCGCGTCGAATTGGATCAGGTTTGTCAGCGTTTCGCCGGTCTTTTGTGACTTGTAGCTCCGCTTCAAACCGGAAACGACCCCCGCCGAAAGCGAGTTGCTAATGCCAAAAGGGTTGCCGACGGCGACGATCTCATCGCCGACGCTCAAGCCGTCGGAACTGGCCATGGTTGCCGGTATTAAATCATCCGGAATTGTCTCGGGACGAAGGACGGCCAGATCGTTTTCTGGCTGCGTCGCGACAATGCTCACCGCCGATTCCATTCCGTCTTCAAAGGTCACGCCTATGTATTTAGCGTTCCGGACAATATGGAGACTGGTCAGGATGGTGCCACTCGCCTCGACGACCACGCCGGTGCCAAGAGCGATCTCGGTTCTCGGCTCGCTCCCGGAATTGTAAACACTGACCCGCACCAGTGATGGACGGATAGTTTCGTAGGCCGTCGCCGCATAAGATGGTTTGGGCGTTGCCGAAGCCATGGCAATGGCCACGGCGTCGTTGATGTCGCGCTGAGTAAGGCGCTGCGGCGGTGGCTTGGTCGTGTCGTACGCCGCAAAGATGGCGAGCGCCAAGAGCATACCCCCGCCGATCAGTAAGACACTGTGAAAACGGGCAACAAGCCGGCCAAGTCGCAGTCGCAAAGTCTTGAGCCGGGAAAGCGGCGGCGCTGGCGCCGGATTCGGTTGTTGGCGAACAGGCGGAAACGGTCTATTCTGTCGCATAGCGCAAGGTCCTGTCTGGAGGGTATCCTACAAGCCCTCGGAACAAATCGTTACCCCATATCGCTGGCAAGGATTAGAGTTATCGCACAAATGATGGATTAGATTGTCGGCCTTTTGGTGGCCGTTGTCAATAGCCGATTTGATCTAGCCAACTTGAAGCTCAATGGAAGCATGATACACATGATACAATAGAGTCAACGAGTCGTTAGATAGGTGTTGGGATGTAGCTAACGCGGTCAGCTTCAGGACAGGAGAACGGCGTGGTCACAGCTTTACAACCGGGCAGCAATACTTCAGGAAGCCCGATAGTTCATGGCGGGAAAGTCATCCTTGGCGTAGTCGTGGTGCTTGCAATATGCGTTACAGGCCTTGCGGTTGGCGGACCATTTGGGCAGTTTGTGGAACCCGGGTTGGAGGTGCTGCCATTCACGGTCCTGGCGGTGATGGCATATCTGGGCATCGATCGCCGGTGGGGGCGGGTCATCGCCTGGATTGTGATGCTGGGGCTAATACTGGGGTTTGCCCTCTCCAGTTTTGCCCTGAGCGCCATGGCCCTGATGAATCCCGATACGGGGTCTATTGCGTTAACAGTTAATGCCGCTGTGAAACTGGGGCTTATCCTCGTCGGGATGGGACTGGCTGCGATTGTGGGGGCAATAGGATTCTTGCCCCGGGCGCGACGGGCGTTGAGCCGCGTCCTGCCGCTAGATCCCCGGTCGTTCGTCCACATGGTGGCGTTGGTAGTGGTGGTGACCCTGACGCTGGTATGCCTCGTACCGCTGATTGTACTCGGCCAGCCGGTGATGCTCTCAATCGTGGACGGTCCGAACTCTTCGAACCTGTTGGGCAATCTCGATAGCAGCGCCATGCTTCGCCAGCAGGCCTACGCGCTAATATGGACGGTGATCTGCTCTGTCTTTGCCGTGGGCTATTTAGTGCGGCGGACCTTACGCCAGGGGCTAGCACGCCTGGGCCTCGTGCGCCCTACGTGGCGTCAGGTGATTGGCGGCCTTGGACTGGCTGTAGTTCTGGTCATCGCGGCGACGGGAATCGAAGGCGCCATCGGCCTGGTCTGGGCGACGATGGGATGGACGCGCACGGACAGCAGTCTGGTCAGCAAGCTTTTTGAGTCATACACAAGCCCGGTCGGGGCGATCGTGTTGGGCATATCGGCAGGTCTGGGCGAGGAACTGTCGGTGCGCGGGGTGCTCCAGCCAAGGCTGGGCCTCTTGCTGTCAAATCTGTTCTTCGTGAGCCTCCATGCCTTTCAGTATAGTTGGGATGCCCTGCTGGTGGTGCTCTTCGTGGGGCTTGTGTTGGGGATCACGCGTCGACGGACCAACACGACGACCAGCGCCATCGCCCACGGTACATACGACTTCTTGCTGATTATGGCAGTAATCATGCACGGGCCAGGGTCTTTTTAGGGCCCTCTCCGAAAAGGGATTGATACGCAAGAATGCCGTATTGCGTAACCTGGCAGTGTTTGGCCTTGACCTCAGCCTTGACCAGCCACTTGGCGCTCGCTCCTCGCTTGAGTCGATGGCACCAGAAAGACCGCAATGCTGCCCACCAAGAAAGCGAAAGCAAATATCGAGAAGGCGAACTGATAGCTATGAGTGGAGTCGTGTAGTATGGCGGCGAAGAGAGGTGAAACAGCCCGGGCGACGGTTATGAAGATTCCGGCGTAGCCCATGATCGACCCAACGATCTGGCGTCCGAAATAATCCGGAAACACCTGAGACTGGAAAAGCGGAAAAGCAGCGGCGGCGAATCCCATCAATGTCGTTGCCGCGAGAATCCCGACTTCTGAAGACTGCTGGGTGAAAAGGTACAGGCTAAGGCCGTAGAAAAGGCCAAAGCTTAGAAGTGGAGAGCGAATACCTAAACGGACAACAGCGAAGCCCCACACAAACCGGCCGACCAGCACGGCAAAGCCGAAGAGGCTCATGGCGAAGGCGCCAACGGATGGAGATAGGCCCTTCTCGACAACGAAGGGAATAATATGGACGAAAAAGCCGTTGCCTGCCAGACCGAACAGGGACATGGCGGCGACGAGCAGCCAGAATGACTTGTTGTGGAGCACTTCGCTAACCGTCCAGTGAGGCTCGCCATTCGGGATGGATGCCTCTGGATTTTCTGTTGTTTCGGCCGTGGATTCGCTGCCCGCTATCTTGCCATCGGGCACCAATCCCACATCCTCCGGCCGGCGCCTGACGAACGCCCAGGACAACGGTACTATGCTCCACATTATTAGTCCAAGCGTCACCCAACCGGCCCGCCAGCCAAATAGAGAAACTAGCCAGGCGACTGCAGGCACCAACAAAATGCCGGCAATGGGAGAGCCCAATGTGGAGATGGTAAAGGCCTGTGCACGCTTGCGGATGAACCAGTTGGCGATGGCTGCCACGGGACCAAGGCCGAAGAGACAGGTTTCTGCGAGGCCAAAGCCAATGCCAAGCAAGAGGTAGTACTGCCAGGGTGCAGAGACAGCGCTAACCAAGAGCAGGCAAGCCCCTCCCACTGAGGCGCCGATTGTCATTAGCAGACGCGGGCCATGCCGGTCCACCGCCGGCCCTAGCACGGCTGAGAGAACGCCGTTAATTAGTAAGGCAAGTGTCAGGACCCCGACGAGCTCGGCGCGGGACCAGCCAAGATCCGCTTCCATCGGCAGGATCAACAAGCTAAATACCCATCCCATTGAACTAGAAAGAGAGAGTTGGCACAAAAAACCTGTGAGGACGATCCACCAGCCGCGGTAGACCTTGGGCCTTCGATGCATTAAGGTCATTCTCAATAAGCCATGGTCTGCTTACTCCCAACTCGTGGCGACGGAGTCAGTAGGACTCCAGCACTACCAACAAAGCAGGCAATAGCAAAAACGGAGAATGCGAACACGTAACTATGAGTAGAATCATACAAAACGGCGGCGAAGAGCGGCGCAAAGGACCGGGTGATCGTAAGAAGGATGCCGGCATAGCCTGTAAGCGAGCCGACTATCAGACGGCCGAAATAGTCTGGTAGCACCTGCGCCTGAAACAGTTGCCATCCTGAGGCGGCTCCTCCTAGGAACAGGGCCGATGCTAGGATACCGCTGTTCGAAGCCGGCAGGATGAAAAGGAGGATGCCGAGACCGAAGAAGACGCCGTAACTTAAGAACGGACGCCGTATGCCGAACCGGGCGATAGCCATACCCCACAGCAGCCGGCTGGCAAGTCCGGCAAGGCCATA
>JAUSEJ010000417.1 GCA_030650265.1 Dehalococcoidia bacterium
GGAGGATAGGGCCTGGTACTTTTGTTCGGCGCCCCCTATGACTATATGCCTATTGAAATCATTGACTTTTGCCCAGAGGCCTGATAAAATCATGCCGTTATCTCGGGGACGATGCTACCTCCGGTGTTTCTGGTGTGGCGAATAACTGGAAGGAAAGCAAGCTAAGGAGAATCGGTTATGAAACGTCTGGTGTTCTTATTCGCCGCTGTCGTGCTTCTAATGGCGGCTTTCACTCCTTCGGCTTTTGCCGGCTGGAGCTGGTGTGAGGATGATCCTCTGGTGAAGATCGTCACGCCCGCTGGCAACAGAGTGAACGTCCATGTTACCAACTACGCCTGGGCTAACTCCGAATGGTCAGCTGAACAGAAGGTGAATGTCAGAGCGGCCCTTAAGAGTGCGAAGATCGCATATACTGTCGAGTCCGTCGATGGAGCATCGGGCACAGAGGTCGTGATGACGGTAGAAATCCCTCGGGCCAAGGGAGACTTTGGTTTCAGCACCCGGTCCGTGGTCAGCACGCTCCCGCATGGCTTGGGAGTCGTTTATGACACGGCCGACGGGCAAAGCGGTGAGACGATCGAGCTGAGATTTTCTCTGAATGTGCCTTAACTGTTACTTCTTAAAGGGATAGCAGAGCAATGAGTCTAAATCGAACGGCTCGAGTCTATATAGTAATTGTTGTACTCGTTGCCGCCGCCTTTCTATCCTACTGGGTAGAGGCTTGGGAAGGGGGGATTCCCTTCAATCCCGGCCTTTTACTGGTGATGGTGGCGCTGGGAATTGCTGCTGTGCAGTTCCCGCTGACGCTCTCGCCTCGTTTCAAGGTTGATACCGGAGCGGCAGTCTACTTCGCATCCCTATTGCTTTTTGGGGCGCCTTTGGGCATGGTCGTCGTCGCCATTAGCCAGCTCTTGGGGGGCCTTTTGCTGGGACTGCGCCCCCATCCCATTCCGGGCAAGAGCAGGCGAACCCTTCGCAGCGTGCTTTTCAATACAAGTCAGCAAACTATTGCGTACGGAGTCGGCGGCCTTATTTACTACTCTTTTGTGCCACAGGTCGCACCGGCGTCGTTGTCGGGATTGGTGAACATTTTGGCCGTCCCGTTTAGCGCCGCCGGGATTTTCATGGCAAATAGTCTGTTGGTGTCGGTAATGGTGGGACTACATCTCAAGCAGAACCCGATAGAGGTGTGGGTCCTGGGTTGGCGTCTTGATGGCGTCCAATTCGCCGGCCTTTTCCTAATCGGCGTTGTTGCCGCTCTCGCCTCTGCTCATGACGCCTGGGTCCCCCTGATTATGGCCTTGCCGGCCGGGCTTATCTACCTATCGCTTAAGCGAACGATCGAGCTTATGGAGCAGACCGTTTCGGCGGTGGAGACCATGGCCGACGTAGTGGACATGCGAGACCATTATACCTTCGAGCACTCCAAGAGAGTGGCGGACTATGCCGTGCAAATCGCCCGCAGTATGAGGCTACCCGCCGAAGAAATCTCGGCTATCCGGCTGGCCGCAAGGGTACATGACCTCGGGAAGATCGGCGTCCCTGACAGTATTCTCTTGAAGCAGAGCAGGCTTACTGAGCCGGAGTGGGAAGTCATGAAGCGACACCCGGAGGTGGGGCATAATATACTATCCCGTTTTCCTCAGTACCAGCGGGGGAAGGAGCTTGTACTCACTCACCATGAGCGTTTTGATGGGAACGGCTATCCCAAT
>JAUSEJ010000427.1 GCA_030650265.1 Dehalococcoidia bacterium
CCGACGAGGCGCGGGAGATAGCGGCCCGTCTTGGTTGCAGAGTGGCCGTGAAGGCCCAGATTCTCGCTGGCGGGCGCGGTAAGGCGGGAGGCATCAAAATGGCGTCTACCCCCGCAAAGGCTGCAGAGGCGGCCAGCCAAATCCTGGGTAAGAGGCTGGTTACCCATCAGACCTCTCCTGAGGGAGTCCTGGTCAAGCGTGTCCTGGTTGAGGAGGCGACGACGCCAAAGAAGGAACTCTACGTTGGTATCGTCGTGGACCGGAATTCTGGACTGCCCGTGATTATGGCCAGCGCTTCTGGTGGCATGGAGATCGAGGAGGTGGCGGCCAAGAACCCGGAGGCCATCCTCAAGGTACAGGTGGATCCCTTGACCGGGTATCAGGCTTTCCATGGTCGAAAACTCGCTTACTTTCTGGGGGTCGACTCGGGGCTTATTCGGGCCACCGGCGATCTGATCGGCAACCTTTATGCGGCTTTCAAGGCGAAGGATTGTTCCCTGGCCGAGATCAACCCCCTCATTACCACCGACGATGATCGTATTCTCGCCCTCGACGCTAAGCTTAACTTCGACGACAACGCCATGTTCCGCCATCCCGAGCTGACCAAGCTGCGGGACACCGACGAGGAGGAGCCACTGGAAGTGGAGGCCTCCAAGTATGGAGTGTCTTATATAAAGCTCGATGGATCGGTTGGTTGCGTGGTAAACGGCGCCGGACTAGCTATGGCGACTATGGACATCCTCAAACTAGCCGGGGGAGAACCGGCCAATTTCCTTGATGTTGGCGGCGGCAGTACGGCCCAGCGAGTGACCGGCGCTTTCAAGGTTCTTCTGGCCGATCCAAATGTGAAATCGATACTTATCAATATCTTCGGTGGGATCACCCGCTGCGATGCCGTGGCCAAGGGAATCGTCGAGGCGGCGGCGGAGATCGATATCACCGTTCCTGTGGTTGTTAGATTGGCCGGTAGCGGTGCCGTGGAGGGAAGAAAGATTCTGGCAGATTCAGGATTAAGCGTCATAGTAGCCAACGACCTGAGCGATGCAGCAAGTAAAGCAGTGGCTGCGTCCTTCTCTGGAAGGATGGGGAAAGGAGCCTAATATGAGCATACTGCTTAACGAAAACTCGAGAATACTGGTTCAGGGAATCACGGGAAGAGAGGGAAGCCTGCATGCACGGGCGTGCCTGGCTTACGGCAGCAACGTGGTAGCCGGAACCACCCCCGGAAAGGGCGGCTCCACGATGGATGGCGTTCCCGTATTCAATACGGTGGAGAGCGCGGTCAAAGAGACCGGGGCGAACGCCAGTATCATCTTTGTTCCCGCCGCCTTCGCCACCGACGCCATGTTCGAGGCGATCGACGCCGGCCTGCCACTGGTCGTCTGTATTACCGACGGTGTGCCGACCCTCGATATGGTTGTAGTTAAGAAGTACCTTTTGGGCAAATCCACTATACTCATCGGGCCTAATTGCCCGGGCCTTATCTCACCGGGCAAGAGCAAGATGGGAATCATGCCCGGCGATATCCACCTTCGCGGCCATGTCGGCGTCGTGTCCCGCAGTGGCACTTTGACCTATGAGGCAGTGGCACAACTGACCGAACGCGGTATCGGCCAATCGACCTGCATTGGCATTGGCGGCGATCCCGTGGTGGGAACGGGCTTCATCGACATTCTCACAATGTTTGAGAACGATCCTGAAACTAAGGCCGTCGTGCTGATCGGCGAGATCGGTGGCACTGCCGAGCAGGAAGCAGCGCAGTTCATTGCCACCAGGATGACCAAGCCGGCCGTGGGCTTCATCGCTGGACGAACGGCGCCTCCAGGCAGACGGATGGGCCATGCTGGCGCCATTATCAGCGGTGGAACAGGTACTGCGGAAGAGAAAATAGCAGCCTTCCGCGCCGCAGGCATCGCCGCAGTCGAGAGTCCGGCGGAGATCGGGCTTACGATGGAGAGAGTGCTCAAGAAGGGTTGAGGGTTGAGGGTTGAGGGACGGCTGTCCTCGACCCTCAATCCTCAACTGACTCTGCTGTCTTGTAGAGGCCCTCAGTCTCTTTTGGGCTGCCTCCCGGCCTGAGGCGCTTCTCCCTTAGGGTTCGAAGCATGGCTGCTAATATGCGAAGGACTTCCTCATTACGCGCTTGAAGGTCGCGGGCGAGCTCGGTTTGCATTAGGCCAGTGTCAAGGAACACCGTCAGCCAATTGTCAGCTTCGTTGGCCGAACCATATGCTATTTCGAGAAACCGCTCATATTCCTTCCCGCCGTGGCGTCCATAGCCTTCGGCGATGTTTGCCCCAATGGCGAGGACAGCCCGTAATAGCTGACGAGCGGTAATATCGGTGGAGCGCGATGGCCTCAGTGTGTCAAGAGCCCTTATCGTCGCAATGCCGTTTGCATGTGCTTTCTGCCAAACGATCAGGTCCTTGTAAGTCATAGTCCCCTAACAATCTATCCATTCTCCACCCTTAGTTTGGAGGCGAGGGCCAGAGGGCATTCCCTCCATCCTCCACTCTTCACCCTCAACCCTAGTTCGCGACCGACTCGTTAATGAACTTAATGATATCCTGGGTCGAAGTGCCCGGGCCGAACACTCCCCTGATGCCAATTTCTTTCAGGGCGGATAGATCGTCGTCGGGAATGATGCCTCCCGCGAGAACGACGACCCCTTCCATCTTGTTCTCCTTCAAGAGATTGACGATCTTCGGGAACAGCGCCATGTGAGCACCTGAAAGGATGCTGAGGCCGATGACGTCCACGTCCTCCTGAAGAGCGGCCTCGACGATCATCTGGGGCGTTTGCCGGATTCCCGTGTATACAACTTCCATGCCGGCGTCGCGCAAGGCCCGGGCCACCACTTTGGCTCCCCGGTCGTGGCCGTCCAGGCCTGGCTTGGCGATTAGAACTCTGGTCTTTCTCGATTCTGCCATAGATAAAGTCCTCTTTCTCGGTAGGGATTGAATATGTGTTAATACTCTTGGCTTGTGTCCCAATGGTCACCGTTGGGATAAAACTGCAAAACTAATTTGAGTGTTTGGTCGTACCCTCACCCTAGCCCTCTCCCAAGGGGAGAGGGAACAGGTTGCGTGTCTCTCCCATGGCCACAGGGGGATAAGCAGCTTCCTCTCACGGTATCGAGGCGGGAATGAACTGCCTGTCAGTCCCTGTGGGGGACTGGGTGGCTTCCCTCTCCCTTTGGGAGAGGGTTAGGGTGAGGGCGGACCCTGGTGCGACCAATATGAAGTCTGGTCTTAAGTTCCGCCGTTACTCGCTTCAGTTGTTAAGTTTCGCCAAGTGCAGGATTAGCCTGCAAAACAAGCCGGTTTACCCAACCGGACCTTTGGTGGATTAGCCACGGACTGTAGTCCGTGGGGTAAAACTACAGCGCTACCGTCCCTTTTTGTTCGCCGAAGACCTTGCGCAGGACCTCGCAGATCTCGCCAAGTGTTGCATAGCTCTCGACGCATTCCACGATAGGCGGCAGGGTGTTCTCGGTGCCCCTGGCCACCTCTTCCAGCCGGGCGAGCAGTTTCGCCACCTGAGCGCTATCCCGCCGGCTTCTCAGGCTCGCAAGGCGTTCCGACTGCCTCTGACGAACCAGTGGGTCGACTTTGAGAAGCCCGGTGGGCCGGGGCTCGGGAACCGTGAAGCGGTTCACTCCCACTACCGTTCTCTTTAGATTCTCGATATCCTGCTGGTAGCGATAGGCGCTATCCTGGATCTCGTACTGCATGAAGCCGTTTTCGATGGCAGCCAGGGCTCCCCCCATTCGCTCGATCTTGTTCAGGTATTCCTGCACCCTCTCCTCGATTTCGTCTGTCAATCGCTCCACGAGGTATGAACCGGCCAGCGGGTCGACAATGTCGGCCACTCCGGTCTCGTAGGCGATGACCTGCTGGGTACGCAGGGCCAACTGCACCGATTGTTCCGACGGCAGTGACAGGGCCTCGTCCCATGAGTTGGTATGGAGGGACTGGGTGCTGCCGAGCACGGCTGACAGAGCTTGCATGGCCGTACGGATGATGTTGTTTTGGGGCTGCTGCGCTGTCAGGGTAGAGCCGCCGGTCTGGGTATGGAAGCGGAGCATCCAAGACCTTGCATCCTTGGCCTTGAAGCGGTCGCGCATGATCTTGGCCCAGATCCGGCGAGCGGCCCTAAACTTTGCCACTTCCTCGAACAGGTTGTTGTGGCTGGCAAAGAAGAATGACAGTTGCCCGGCGAAGGCGTCTACATCCAGCCCAGTGTCAATGGCGGCCTGGGCATAGGCGATGGCGTTAGCCATCGTGAAGGCCACTTCCTGCACCGCGTTGGCGCCCGCCTCCCGGATATGGTACCCGCTGATGCTTATGGTGTTCCAGCGGGGAAGGGTATCGGTACAGTACTTGAAGCTATCCGTGATTAGACGCATCGACGGACGGGGTGGGAAAATGTAAGTGCCGCGCGCGACATACTCTTTAAGAACGTCGTTCTGCACAGTTCCGCTAAGCTTAGCAATCGGCACTCCCTGTTGCTTGCCTACGGCCACGTACATGGCGAGGATTATTGCCGCTGTGGCATTTATCGTCATGGACGTGCTTACCTTGTCGAGAGGAATCTCTTTGAAGAGGGTTTCCATGTCCTCAAGACTGCTAATGGCGACGCCAACCTTGCCAACTTCGCCCTCGGAGAAGTCATGGTCCGAGTCGTAGCCCAGTTGGGTTGGTAGGTCGAAAGCGACGCTGAGTCCGGTTTGTCCCTGCTCTAGCAGGTAGCGGTATCGACGGTTAGACTCCTCGGCGTCGGCGAAGCCAGCGTATTGCCGCATGGTCCAGAATCGCCCGCGGTACATGGTCGGCTGCACCCCGCGGGTGTAGGGAAATTCGCCCGGGTAGCCGAGAGCCTCGTCGTAATTGAGATTGGCAATGTCTTCAGGTGCATAAGTGTCATCGAGGACTATGCCCGACGTCGTCTCGAATTTGGGCTCCCGCGGGGGAGATTTCTTCAGCGCGGGCTGCAGTGTTGCCTCGCGCCATTCCTTCTTGCTCTTGCTATTGGCCATTCCTGCGCTCCTTATAGAGGGATGTTGCCATGCTTCTTGGGCGGATTGCTATCTCGCTTGTTCTTGAGCATTTCTAGAGCGGCTATCAGCTTTGGACGCGTCTTTTTGGGCTCGATGACGTCATCGATGTAGCCGCGAGCCGCCGCAACGTAGGGATTGGCAAACTTGTCCAGATACTCTTGGACCAGTCTCTTCCGTTCCTCTTCTGGATTCGCCGCCTTCTGAATCTCGTTCCGGTAAACGATGTTCACCGCGCCTTCGGGGCCCATCACGGCGATTTCAGCCGTTGGCCACGCATAGCTAATATCGCCACGGATATGTTTACTGCTCATGACGTCGTAGGCGCCACCATAGGCCTTGCGGGTGATAACGGTGATTTTGGGTACTGTGGCTTCGCAATAAGCGTAGAGCAATTTGGCGCCATGGCGGATAATACCGCCAAACTCCTGGTCGGTTCCGGGCAGAAAGCCGGGAACGTCGACAAACGTTATGATGGGAATATTGAAGCAATCGCAGAAGCGAACGAACCGGGCGCCTTTATCAGACGAGTTGATATCGAGAGAACCGGCAAGAACCTGGGGCTGCTGAGCGACAATGCCTACCGATTTCCCATCAAGCCTGGCGAACCCGATCATGATGTTCTGGGCGAAGTGGGCCTGAACCTCAAGAAAGTCCCCGTCGTCGACGACAAGTCTGATCACAGTGTGCATATCGTAGGACTTGTTGGCCTGGTCGGGAATAATGGTGTTCAGTTCCTCTTCCATCCGGCTCGGGGAGTCGGTTGGCGCAATGTAGGGAGGGTCCTCCATGTTGTTGGACGGAATGAAGCTGAGCAGGCGACGAATTGTCGACAGGCAGTCCTTTTCGTCCTCGGCGGCGAAATGAGCGACGCCGCTAATCGAGTTTTGGGTCATAGCGCCGCCAAGGGCCTCGGGGCTGACCTCCTCGTAGGTGGTGGCGCGGATGACGTCTGGTCCGGTGATGAACATGTAGCTGGTGCCCTTGACCATGGCGATGAAATCGGTGAGAGCCGGGGAGTAGACCGCGCCACCGGCGCAAGGGCCCATGATCGCCGATATTTGTGGTATGACGCCCGAGGCTAGTACGTTGCGGAGGAATATATGAGCGTAGCCAGCGAGGCTTAGCACTCCCTCCTGGATGCGGGCTCCACCGGAATCGTTTAGCCCGATTACCGGGGCGCCATTCTTCATCGCCAGGTCCATTACTTTGACGACCTTCTCGGCGAAGGTCTCCGACAGCGATCCGCCGAATACTGTAAAGTCCTGCGAGAATACGTAGACCAACCTGCCCTCGACCATGCCATAGCCGGTGACAACCCCATCTCCCAAGTAGGTCTCGCTGATGCCCAATTCGGCCGAGCGATGGGTCACGAACATGTCGAGTTCCTGGAACGTGCCCGGATCGAGGAATAGGTCGATCCTCTCCCTGGCAGTGAGTTTACCGCGATCATGTTGTTGTTCGATCCGGCGTTGCCCACCACCTAGAAGGGCTTCCTCTGTCATCTTGCTTAGTTTTTCGAGCTTCTCTTCAATCGACATTGCTTACTGGCGATTGTCCGTGTTAACGGTCTTGCCAGATTACACACCCCCTTCCTGCAAATTTTTACTGGACAGCATGGATACTTGATGGCGCCATTACCTGAGAGCATCACCTTGGAAGTCGCGACGCTCTGATACGTCGACCCGGTTCAGGATAGGACGCCACCCGAAGACGAGGCGTGGCACGGCCAGCGCCTTTGCTGGATTCCGTCGCGATTATACATGAATCGAGTGGGCTTGACAAGCCTCTGGCGTGGGATTACGCGCAGACTTGTGCTATATAATACACTTTCGGGCGCGGATGTGGTTGTGATGAGGTTCCGAAGCTTTGACCTTGTCATCAGCGCCCATCTGGTGTAAGCTATCATCGTTACTTGAGCCATTGGTGCTGCTCAATCAGTGGAAAGGAAGGCGACAATGAGCGCAGTGAATTCTCGGTCCCGCGCTGCTACTTTACCCGCACAGGGTAGGATTCCAGAGAGAACAAAGAGTAAAGCCGTGCTGCCCCGCCTTATGAGACAAAAGAAATTCATATTTGCGGGAGTTGTAATAGGTCTGGCCATCGCTTACCTGATCTTCTCGGCCCTTCAAGGAACTACTATGTACTACCTGACGGTGAGTGAGATTAAAGCAAGAGGGGAAGTGGCCTACACCGAGCCCGTAAGACTGGGTGGCAGGGTGTTAGACGGAACGATTGACTTCGACCGCAATTCGAGGGTACTAAAGTTCACGGTTACCGACGGCAAAGAAAGCCTGCCGGTTGTCTACTCGGGGGTGGTGCCAGATGCGTTCAAACCTGATGCCGACGTGATCATCGAGGGAACGTTCAACGGAAAGGTTTTCGCCGCCAACACTTTGTTGGCCAAGTGTCCATCGAAATATGTCCCATCGGGCACCGAGTAATCGGGGGAGGCTTGTTCAATGAATGATATCGGCTATGCTGCCTTGGTGCTGTCGCTGCTGTTTTCACTATACGCCGCGGCGGTATCTTATTGGGGAGCACGCAAAGGGTTCAGGGAGCTAATCGAGAGCGCCGAGCACGCGGTATTTGCTGTTGCCGCCTTGATTACTATTTCGTCGGTTGCTCTGCTTGTTGCCCTGGTAAGGCATGATTTCAGTCTCGAATACGTCGCATCGTATACAAACACCACACAAGATTTCCTGTACTTGCTGGCTGCCTTCTATGGCGGTAATCAGGGTTCTTTGTTGCTTTGGGCCTGGGTCCTGGGGCTGATGGCGGCACTGGTGATCTGGCTCCATAAACGGGAGCATGGGGAACTGATGCCTTATGTGATCACCGTGTTAATGGTTACCGAAGCTTTTTTCACTCTCCTCATGATCATTACTGCCAACCCATTTGGCAAGCTTCCCTTTGCCGTCGCCGATGGACAGGGACTGAATCCGTTGCTCCAGAACATGGGCATGTTGATTCATCCGCCCACTTTGTACTTTGGCTATGTTGGCTTTGCCGTTCCCTTTGCCTTCGCCATGTCCGCACTAATCACGGGGCAGTTGGGCGATAGGTGGATTAAGGTAACCCGACGTTGGACTCTCTTCGCCTGGTTCTTCTTGACGCTCGGTAACCTGTTCGGTGCGCAGTGGGCCTACGTCGAATTGGGCTGGGGTGGCTTCTGGGGCTGGGATCCGGTAGAGAACGCCTCTTTTATGCCGTGGCTTACCGGCACCGCCTTTCTCCACTCGGTTATGATTCAGGAACGAAGGGGAATGTTGAAGGTCTGGAACATGGTTCTCATTATCACCACCTTCTGCCTCACCATCTTCGGTACGTTTTTGACTCGCAGCGGCGTTATTTCCTCGGTGCACTCTTTCGGGCAATCCGCCATGGGCGCCTATTTCCTGGTGTTCATCGGTGGTACGCTCTTCGTCTCATTGACGTTGCTGTTCGAGCGGCTTGATGATCTCAGGGGAGATAACGAGCTAGACTCGTTCGTCTCGAGAGAGAGCGCCTTCTTACTCAACAATTTGATTCTAATCGGGGCGGCCTTTGCTGTTTTCTGGGGAACGGTCTTTCCCATCATATCGGAGGCCGTGCGGGGCGTAAAGATCACCGTGGGGGCTCCCTTCTTCAATCAAGTGAGCCTTCCTATCTTCCTGACCCTCTTAGCCGTCATGGGCGTCTGTCCTCTGATTGGCTGGCGGCGGGCGTCTAAGGAGAATCTATTGCGCAACTTCATGATTCCCGCCACACTTGGTCTGATTTCGGTCGGGTTCTTATTGTGGTTGGGGATACGTGAATTCTTAAGTATACTGCCACTTGCTCTTTGCGCCTTCACGGCTGTGACGATCGTGCTTGAATGGATTAGGGGTGTTGGAGCGAGGCACACCCTTCGTCAGGAGAACTATGCATCTGCTTTGCTGAACCTTGTATTGAGTAACAAGCGACGCTACGGCGGCTATATCGTTCATCTAGGCATCATCATGATTGCCGTTGGTGTCATAGGAGTATACGGGTTCAAATCAGAGAAATCGGCTACCCTGGCCAAAGATGAGACCATGAATATCGGCGATTATGTTTTGGAATACAAGGGAGTCAGCAGTTATTCTGTGAAAAGCCATGACGTCCTGGCGGCGTCTCTGAACGTCTATCAGGGTGGCAAATTGATCGATCGCATGGTGCCGGTGAAGAATTCCTATCCTGGCCAGGAACAGGTCGCCACCGAAGTGGCAATTCGCACGACTCTTAAAGAAGATCTCTACGTGATTCTCGAGGATGCGGGTGCGGACGGCTCGGCCTCCTTCAAAGTTGTGATAAATCCATTGGTCGTGTGGCTATGGATCGGCGGTGGCGTTCTTCTGGTGGGAACTGTGATCGCTTTCTGGCCGGAAGCGAAAGCCAGGCGAAGAGTGGTTGTCGAGGTGGAGCGTCAGGAATCGCGCACCCTCCAACCGGTCGGCTCTTAGGGGGTGAGAAAAGTGAAGATACTGTTTGGGTTGATCTTGTCCGGTCTCCTTTTGGTGGCTTTAGCTGCCCATGGTTCGCCGGCAAGGGCGGAGACCACCTATGATTCGGTGGCGATAGAATTGATGTGCCAGTGTGGCTGCGGCAAGGTTTTGAGCGCCTGCGATATGCCCGAGTGCAGCACGCAGAAGCAAATGAATGAGCAAGTCAGGACCATGATCGGTCAGGGGAAGGGCAAGGACGAGATAGTCCAGTACTTTGTCGCCAGTTACGGGGAGAAAGTACTGGCGGCGCCTACCAAACAGGGATTCAACCTCGCGGCCTGGCTCATGCCATTCGCGGTTATTGCTGGCGGTCTTGGCTTCGTCTATTTTGCAGTCGACAAGTGGGTCTTCCAGCGACGGGGCGGCTCGTCGGAGGATGACGAAGCCCTGGAGGATGTTGCGCCTGCCGAACTAGGGCGCTACGAGCAGCGACTGAAGAAGGAATTGGAAAAGCATGATGAGGGAGGGGCATAGTCTTGGAGAGCATTGTTGCTTTTATCATAACGGCGCTGGCCCTGGGTTTTGTGGGTCTTCCCCTGTTCAGGGAGAGAAAGCCGGAGGAGGGGCTGGCCTATGATGCCGAGTATGCGGATTCTGAAGTAGGTAGGCTACTTGGGAAGAAGGACACCGCTATCACTGCCCTCAGGGAGTTGGAGTTTGACCACGCGGTGGGAAGCCTCTCCGACGATGATTACTCTGAACTTCGAGACAAATACGAAAAGAAGGCGATTTCTCTGCTGAAGACTCTGGACGATGTGAGCGAGGCGGAGGCAAAAGGCCAGCGCAAGGGATCTGACCGGAGGACTGTACAGGAAGGCCGCAACAGACGGGGCAAAAAACGGGAGATGATTGGACCGGCGTGTGCCGAGTGTGGCGAACCGTACGAGGAAGGAGACCAGTTCTGCAGAATATGCGGGGCTGAGCTGAGCAATAATGCTGAGTCATCTCCGGCATGTCCTGAATGTGGCGAGCCTTTCGAGGAGGGGGATATCTTCTGTGGGGCCTGTGGTTTTACTTTGACTGTCGATTCAGAGGCATCTGGTCCGATGGAAGAACGCCTGCCAGTGGCGAGAACCACGCGAGTGGCAGGGGAGGCGGCCCAAAACAGGCCGGATGGCTCCCCTCATAGAAGGCGGGCTCGACATAACCGGCCGGGAAGGACCGGTGGCAGTGGCAAGGATGGAAGGTAGCATCTGCAATTGATGGATGAGGCAATTAGAGAGCCTATGATTGAAGCTGCGGGAGTCACCAAGTTCTTCGGGACGAGACCGGCACTGCGCGGCGTAACTTTCCAGTTGGAGGAGGGAAGATTTCTCGGCGTATTTGGCCACAACGGCGCTGGTAAAACCACACTTCTCAAGCTTCTTTCAACGCTGGCAAGGCCATCGTCCGGTGCCATAAGAGTGGGGGGTTATGATCTGACGGAGGACGCCATTGAAGTTCGCAGTCAGATCGGTTTGGTGTCCCATCAGACGTTGCTCTATGACGACTTGACGGCAGAGGAGAATCTGAGTTTCTTTGGCAAGATGTATGATGTGCCAGGGTTGGATGCACGGATTAGGGAGGTGCTTTCCTCTGTGGGCCTTCTTCATCGAAGACACGATAGGGTGCGAACCTTCTCCCGTGGCATGCAACAGCGTCTGGCCATCGCCAGGGCCATTTTGCATGCCCCTCCCCTTCTGCTCCTCGACGAACCGGATACAGGACTTGACCAGCAGGCCGGTTCTATCCTCGAAGATCTTCTCATCGACACCGGCGCCAGGGGACGCACAGTGGTCATGACAACCCACAATCTGGAGCGAGGATTCCAGATGTGCAATCGTCTCATGTTCTTAGTCAATGGAACGATAGCCTATGAGGAAGACAAAGGAAACCTGACATTTGGCGATTTCAAGCAAATCTACAGTAGATTCACCCAGTAGGGGCGTCCTTCCGCCGAAGGACGCCATTACACGCACATCCTACTTTCACAAGATCGCAACGGTGGTATGGAAAGACGCGGTG
>JAUSEJ010000442.1 GCA_030650265.1 Dehalococcoidia bacterium
CCTCTCACATGGAGCCATTCTTCGGTGATAACGGCGATCCTTCGCTATGCTCAAAGGCATCGGGAACTGAGTAGTCGATAGTGTTGACTTATCTGCGCCGCGCTGCTATCCTGTCGCATTAATGTAGACAGAATCAGAAACTGGGGCGTTGTCGGAGGCAGTCGGCTGTGGGGTGTCGAGGATGCACGATCTTCGTCGCGATCTTGTTGATTATTGTGGCCTTGCTCCTTGGCGGGGCCTACTACATGCTGACTCAGCCGTCCGCCGAGGTGGCCGGGTTGCCCACTATAGTCCCCTCCAAGGAGTCGGCTGCCGAGTTTGACCGGAAGCTGAGTGCGTTTCTGGCAGATTTAGGAACGAGTGATGGGTCCGGAGAGGTGAAGACCGCAACTTTGGTGGTCACTGAGCAGGAAGCGACCTCAAAACTGGCCGAGTTTGTTCAGAGTGGACAGATGGGGATCGACATTATGAATCCTCAAGTTCATTTTCGGAACGAACGCGTTCGGATATCGGGTGACATCGGCGCCGGAGGCGCAGAAGTCAATCTGGCGCTTCAGGCAAGAATAATATCTATCGATGGCAAGGCCGAGATCGTCTTTGAGACGGTTGACTTTGGCGGTCTAGGTGTGCCGGAGAGGCTTCGGAGACAGGTTATCGACACTATGACCGCTGGCGCCGGCTCGGTATTGCTGGACGATCTGCCCGTGGAGATTGGTGGCATCAGCATAGCCGATGGTCAGTTGATCATCAGAGACATAAGGCTGCCTTAGTGACGGTTGTGAAATATATCCTCTTCTTGACGGGCTTTCAGGTATATGCTAGCATTATAAGTAGAGACGATGAGGGGTATGGGCTTCTTACCAGGTCAGAATTAGAATGGAGTTCTGGCGGGATTCTGAAATGTCTCGCTCATGGCGAGCATGGAGGCGTGCGTGACGATTATTACCATTGCCAGGGAACCGGGAAGTGGCGGCGTTGACATCGCCGATCGAGTTGCCAATCGGCTGGGCATCAAAGTTATAGACCGGGAAATAATCCGGCATGCGGCAGCACGGGCGGGAGTGACGGATCGTACCATCGAGGAGTTGGATGAAAGACGCCCGTCTTTTATCAAGCAGATGCTCGACTTGATGGGCAAGTATGGGGATCAGGGTATCTATACCGAATGGGGAGGTCCCGCCACCATTTATGTTCCCGCACCCCAGAATTCACCCATCCTCGATTCGGATAACTACCGCCAGATCGTCGAAGATGTCATCCGGAGTATAGCTGAGCAGCAGAGCGCGGTC
>JAUSEJ010000445.1 GCA_030650265.1 Dehalococcoidia bacterium
GTGGTAGTGCGCTGAAGGCCCTTGAGCATGGGTGTGGTGATCCGAATTGTCCGGAGTGCAAGTGCATATGGGATTTGTTGGCGGCGGTAGACAGCTACATACCGACGCCAGCAAGGCCGAGGGAGCTACCGTTCCTAATGCCGATAGAGGACGTATTTGGGATCAAGGGACGGGGGACGGTGGTAACTGGCCGGATCGAGCGAGGGATAGTAAAGACCGGGGAAGAGATAGAGATAGTCGGGATGAAGGAGACCCGGCGGACAGTCGTGACCGGCGTGGAGATGTTCCGGAAGATACTGGATCAGGGAGAGGCCGGGGACAACGTGGGTTGTTTGTTGCGCGGTGTAGAGCGAGACGACGTCGAGAGAGGGCAGGTGTTGGCGAAGAGTGGGTCGATAAAGCCGCACACGCACTTTGATGCGGAGGTCTACATCTTGAGCAAAGAGGAAGGTGGGCGCCATACTCCATTCTTTGGTGGCTATCGACCGCAGTTTTACATCCGGACGACGGACGTTACGGGCAATGTAGAGCTACCGGAAGGTGTTGAGATGGTCATGCCCGGTGACAACGTGAAGATGACCATCAAGTTAATCGTACCGGTAGCGTTGGAAGAGGGATTGCGGTTTGCAATTCGAGAAGGTGGCCGGACGGTCGGTGCCGGTGCAATAACGAAAATCCTCGAATAGGAGGTCAAGTATAGGGTTCCTTCACGGGAGTCCTTATTACTCAGGGAATGGCAAAAAAAGGCGAAGCGAGAATCATAATCCATCTTGCCTGCACAGAGTGCAGAGAGCGGACTTATACCACATCAAAGAACAAGAGGAACGATCCTGAGCGAATGCAGCTCGACAAGTACTGTCCGCGTTGTCGTGTGCATCGGGTTCACAGGGAAGTCAGGTAAGTGGAGACGGGCGAGAACGCGGGGGCCGCGATAGAGGCCTCTATGGGTTCCTTGTTGTAATATCCCTCGTATGGCTAGGGGAGAGAACATTTGACTATCAGACCGATTAAGTCAGCGGCGAGGCCGGGCCGGCCAAACATCGGGGCGAGGCCAAGCCTCAAATGGGTTCGAGAGATCGTTTCGGAGCTCAAGAAGGTGACCTGGCCGTCCCGCGAGGAAGCCACGAATCTAACCACCCTTGTTTTGGTGGTTTCCATAGCCGTGGGTGTCTTTCTCGGGTCGGTAGACTACATTTTTTCGCAGCTTATCAATGTGCTCCTTCTCAGGTGAACCGTTTGAGGTAGGGGCGACCTTCCATAGAAGGACGCCCTACGATAGACATCGTAAGCTATTTTGCTAGAGTGGGTTTAATGGAAGAACAGCAGCAGGACACAACTAAGCAGTGGTACGTCATTCACACGTACTCCGGCTACGAGAACAAGGTGAAATCTGCACTCGAGCATAGGATCGAGTCCATGGACCTCAAAGAGGAGATCTTTCAGGTCATAATACCGACCGAGGACGAGATCGAGGTTAAGGACGGCCAGAGGCGGACGGTGCAGAAGAAGGTTTTCCCCGGTTACATTCTCGTCGAGATGAAGCTCACGGACGAGAGTTGGTATGCTGTGCGAAATACGCCTGGCGTAACGGGTTTCGTCGGCAGTGGGAATAAACCGGTTCCTTTGGAAGAGCAGGAAGTCAAGACTATTCTGCACCAAATGCAGGCAGTGGCGCCCCGCATTAAGATCGGGTTCCAGAAGGGCCAAAGTGTGCGAATCATCGATGGACCGTTCGCCGATTTCATTGGAGTGGTTGACGAGTTAAACCACGAAAAGGGCAAGGTAAGAGTTCTTGTGTCATTCTTTGGCCGGGAAACCCCGGTCGAACTTGATTTCCTTCAGGTAGAGAAACTGTAACGGAGACAAATACGTGGCTAAGAAAGTCAAGGCAATTGTAAAGTTGCAAATCATGGCGGGTAAGGCAACACCTGCACCGCCGGTTGGCCCCGCTCTTGGGCAGCATGGTGTGAACATCATGGCCTTTGTCAAAGAGTACAATGAGCGAACGAGCAGCCAAACTGGCATGGTGATCCCGGTTGAGATCACCGTTTTCGAGGATCGTTCTTTCACGTTCGTGATCAAGACGCCCCCGGCCTCTGACCTTTTGAAGAAGGCAGCTGGCGTGGCAAAGGGAAGCGGCGCCCAAAAGCGGGATAAGGTCGGGAAGATCACCCGAGCCAAGCTTACGGAGATTGCCGAGACCAAGATGAAAGACCTGAACGCCAACGATGTTGGCGCGGCTGAACTAATGATCAGGGGAACGGCCCGCAGTATGGGCATCGAAATCGTCGAATAGCGACTAGAGTGGGAGGCCCTTCAGCGGAAGGGCCACTTGAACCACAAGGAGGAAATCATGGCGAAGCGCGGAAAAAAATACTTGGAAGCGGCAAAGCTGGTCGACAAAGACAAGCTCTATGAGCCCAAAGAGGGCATGGATCTGGCTAAGAAGACGTCCTATGCAGGGTTCGATGCCACCGTAGAGTTGCATATGAAGATGGGGCTCGACTCCCGTCATGCCGACCAGCAATTGCGTGGTGTAGCTTTGCTGCCTCACGGCCTGGGTCGAACGATCCGGATTCTGGTGTTCACTCAGGGTGAGGGCATTAGAATGGCAGACGAGGCGGGCGCCGATCACGTTGGGGGCGACGACCTGATTAAGAAGATCGAAGAGGGCTGGCTGGACTTTGATGTTGCCCTGGCGACGCCCGACATGATGGGCAAGGTAGGACGCCTGGGCAAGATTCTTGGTCGGCGCGGCCTTATGCCAAATCCGAAGTCTGGCACTATTGCCCAGGCGCAGGATCTGCCGAGAACGATCCGTGATGCGCGAAAGGGTCGAGTCGAGTTCAGGCTGGATCGAACTGGCATAGTTCACGTGGCGGTGGGCAAAGTGAGCTTCGAGACTCAGACCCTACTCGAGAATATGGCAACGGTTGTCGACGCTATTGTCAAGGGCAAGCCCAGCGGCG
>JAUSEJ010000447.1 GCA_030650265.1 Dehalococcoidia bacterium
CGAGAACGATCTTCCCGAACATCTGGATGAATCGGCGGTAAGTGTCGTACGCAAACCTATCGTTACCGGTCAGGTCGATCAATCCTTTGAGCGTCTCGGCGTTGAGGCCAAGGTTTAGCACCGTGTCCATCATGCCTGGCATGGAGAACCTGGCGCCGGAGCGAACGGAAACCAGCAGGGGATTGGCCGGTTTTCCGAAAGTCTAGCCGGTCTCACGTTCCGTCTTCTTGAGGGCTGCCAGGGTTTGGTCCCACATTCCGGGTGGGAAGGCTTTTCCGGAGGCATAATAGGCGTTGCAGGCTTCCGTCGTAATTGTGAAGCCGGGAGGGACGGGAAGTCCGGCGTTCTTCATTTCCGATAGGCCGGCGCCTTTGCCACCGAGAAGATCGCGCATCTTTGCGTTTCCATCTTCGAATAGGTATACCCATGTCTTAGAGCCTTGTGCCACGCAGTAACCTCCTTGGAGAGAATATAGTTGTTTGCAATTCCCGCTGGTGATTGCGGCTGCGCGCATTATATAGGATTCTAGATTCTTTCACAAGCGCTTGATATGGGTTGGGCACCTGGCCAGAGGTTTCGGGCAGCGAAGATCCAGGTGCAGAAGATCACGGGCCAGCCCAGGGAAAGCAGACCGTAAAAGGGCCAAATGCTTTCGTCAAAGATGCCTGGATCCTGGTTCTGTACGCACTTCAACCAGACCAGCGCCGCGCAAAACAGCGAGACGTAACCGAGGTAGAAGAGAAGCCGTCCGACGCGGGGAAAGCGCCGGCCATCATGATTGGTGAAGCGCGATCCCGACATTACGAAGTCCCAAGGCAGGGCGACAGCAAGGACGATTAGCGCTGCCGAGTCTTTTGGCAGGGCAAGTCCGCCGGGGAACAGGTGAAAGGAGGTGGCAATAAGACCGGCGATTGCTACAATGCCGATCAGTGCGCCCAGACCCAGGGTCACGGCAAGCAGTCTCCGCCGGCGTACCGCCGCTTCGGGTCGGTGGAAGGCAGCCACCAGGGCGGTTACGGGGACGACCAAAAGCAAGGCCGCCTGCACCAGGACGAGGAGATCGTTCATCTGCGTCTCTTGCTCGTACAAGGAGTAGAATACAGACACAATGGTAAAGGTCAGAAGCAGGGTGGCCAAAATGGCGACCTTCTCCCGGTTCAGTGAACGCGTTGCCATAAAGAATACGGTGAGCACCGCCGCCGTAATTGACGCGGCCACGTCCAGGTCTGGCAGTATGACCAACGGCCAAATCCCGGCTACGTCCAAGCCTACCATTTGGAAAAGAATTCGCGGACTGCCGATGGCGACTATGATCCAGATTCCGTAGATAAGGAGGAATAGCGTAGCCGTACCGGCCCGGCGCTTTAACAGCCGCATGGTGAAGAAGAGAAGCGATGCGAGGCTGGCGGCCGCGAAGCCGGTGATAAACCACATAAGTGTCATGCTGGCGCCGACGAAGGTCATAATGGAACCGGCTTGTTTGGGCAGGAACTCGTTGGCGATCACTGCCGAAAGCAGCACGACGAAAAGCAGACAAGAGAGGACGAATAGCAGCCAAAAAGGCGGTTCGTAATGCAGTCTTCCACTCTTCCGGAGGAGAAAGCTGAGCAATCCGATACCCAAGATCACGGCAAACGAGGGGATAACCCGCACTCCCGGCCTGAAGCCGGCGGCAACACCAAGGACTACCTTTGCCGCCGCCGCCACGACAATGAATCCGGCGGCGACTGGCAAGGGAACAAACGTCGTTATTTTGTCAGAAACCCACTGGCTGGTCTGCTGTGAGAGCTCGCCCAGGTCCAATCCTGCCAGAACCAGGGCTGGCATGAGAAAGAAGGTGAGCATGAGGACCTGATCGGTGATCGACAACGAGTATATCAAGAGATCATAGGGCGATGGGTTCGAGAGTGACATTACGATCGTTGCCAGGTTGAACAATCCGCCGAGAGCAGCGATCACGAGAAAGTCGACGACGATGGGAAGGCGGCGAAGGCCAATCTTGCGGACCAGAAAGTATACCCAGATGGCGATCAGGGAAAGAGAGGCGATCGGCCAGCCGCTATCGGCGGTGGCGCCCCTCCACATTACGATGGTCATCATAGCGAGGAAGAAGAAAGCCAGCCACCAGCGAGCCTGTAACGCGCCGGTGAGGGTGAAGGCCCAGGCGCTAACCATTAAGAAAGACGTGAGGAAGAGGAAGGGAACTCCCACCGTCAGATAGGTATCGCCAACCATGCCGACGATAATGGTCGGGAATGGGACGTCCCTGAGCAACAGCATCAAAATGCCGATGGCCATCTGACCGATACCGAGTCCCGTAAAGACCCGCGTCGTCGTCGACATCGATTTCAGCCGGACAGTGTGCTCTTGAACCCGCAGGTTCGCTATTCCTTCACTCATCTAAGTCTCACCTTTCGCAATCAGCATCATGGTGATACCGCCGAAGAAGACCAGCCAGGCGATTGTCAGAGGCATACTCAACTCGTTGGGATAAACGATGGCGGGAGCGAAGACCGTCAGATCCACCCCTACGTAGCTGCTTGCCGCTGAGAGGAGGCTGGCCTTACCGAGCGGGTGGTTATACATCAAGATCGGATCGGCGACAAATGCAGCCGAGACCGCCAGGCTGGGAATCAGTAACAGTGCCTGGACGGTGCGACCAAAGGTCGTTCTAGCTGCCGCCTGCACCGCTGCGACAAGAGGAAGCGTGAGGAGGGGGAGTATGGCCACCAGATAGCGACCCGGAGGGCACCACTCGCCCCACCACTGCCGGTAGAACGAAATCATAACCAGATACGGTACTGATACCGCCAGAAGCCAGAGGACATCTCTTCCTGCCTGGCTACCGTCCGCTCCGGCAGACCTCCAGCGTCTCAAAATCAGAATCAATCCTGAAAACACTAGAACGTAGATAGGAGCATAGATCAACAATCCCCACTGTTGATCGACAAGCTGGCCGGTCAGAGCAGCCACAACGCCCCCCAATCCAACGAACCCGGCGTGGTCCTGGGTGTTGGGCATCAGGCTCGTGTATAGATGATAGTTCAGGCCGAGAAAGCCGACAGATCCCACAGCAAGTGGCCCGACAAACAGCGCCAAACCGCGAATCTTCCGGCGCGAGAATTGGTGATTGCCGAACAGATAGAAGATGGTAAGCGGCAGGACAATAAAAGCAAACCGGCTATGTAGCCAGGGCAGCAAGGCCAGGGCGAGACCGGCGATCAGCGCCCGGTAAGGCCCATCGTTGCCCAGGCGCGCTCGCCGGAAGACGTAGATTGTACAAAGAGCGGCGGGTATCTCGGGGAAGATCAGGAAAGCGTAGCTGAGCAAGGGATTGGTAGCGGCCATGATCGCCGTCACATAGAAGGCGACGCGGTTGCTGGCACCGCTCTCACGGGCAAGAAGATAGATGTTCGCCGCCAGAAGAGCCGTCAGGAAGCACATGAAGGCCGCCACCACTGCCCGGCTGCCGGTGACCTCACCGAGCCAGAATTGATCGCCTATCCAGTAGAATGGGGCAATGAGCACGGCGAGACCGGGCTGGTGCTTTGAATAGTGGCCGGCAATGGTCGTTTGCGATTGGTGAGGTCCGAGTTCATAAGGATAGAAGCGCCAGTAATCGCCCTGGACATCGTGAGTCTCGGTCAGATCGAGGGTGTGATGATAGATCAGACTATGCGCCATCTCAAGATAATACGGCTCATCGCCGGTCGGCACGGGCACCGGGATTGGCAACGGGCGCAGCGTGTCAATTCTATAGGGCAGCAAGACGAGATAACATAAAAGAACGGCCACAAAGACGATCAAACTTCCCCGGTTGCGATGAAGCGCCGCTTTCAACATGCAGTGGCTCCTTTCGTCCGGTATGTCCGCCTGCAAGCCAGCCGACAGGGTCCGTGAAGGTAGACCGGACTGGCACACAAGCTTCAGGAAACAAGTTCAAGATTTGCGTATTATAGCATGTTGCACTGTCCTGGATTGGCGTGAGGAATAATCGCCAGTGAAGTTGATGTGCTAACAGATAGCTGGTGAAGAAGGATCACGGCTTGTCTAATCTGGCGAATCATTCATCCGACTTGTCAGCAAGAGCGGAAAGCAGACATCTGGTTTTCGTTCCTTCTTGGGGCGCTCTTCCTCCGCTTCACTCTCGATGACCAGACCGAGCAAAAAGCTTGACTTGAGGCTTAGCAGGTGCTACCATCAAACGGAGAGGAGATGGCGTGACGGCGCCGATTGTAGAGGCGCGGTGAAGCCAGGAGGGTTCAATGGCGACACGGCAGATCATCATGAACATACCAGAAGAGATACTGATCGCCGAGAAGACGGACGAAGCAACCTTCGCCCGAGAACTGCGCGTTTTGGCAGCGGTCAAGCTGTATGAGCTAGGTCGCTTGTCCTCTGGTCGCGCCGCCGAACTTGCCGGCATGTCTCGCGTAGAGTTCCTACTGGCTCTTGGACGCTACAAGGTGTTCCCCTTTCAAGCTGAAGTAGCAGACTTGGAAGGCCATCGTGCCTGAAGCCATCAGCAATACCTCGTCTCTGGTCTATCTTCATCGCGTCGGTGCAATTGACTGGCTGCCACAGTTGTTGAGCGAGGTGTGGATGCCCAAAGCGGTGTTCGCTGAACTCGCAGAAGGCGGGAAAAGAGGTTATGATGTTCCGGCCCTTGGCAACCATCGTTGGCCTCAAGTTGTAGACCCGCGTGCCACACCTTCCGAATGGCTATCACTGGATTTGGGCACGGGAGAATTGGCCGCGATGGCTCTAGCACTCGAAAACCCCTCGCGTGTTATCTTGCTGGATGATATGCTGGCCCGCCGCACCGCTCATGCAGCTGGGCTGAGGGTTTGGGGGACTTTGAAGGTATTGCTGGAGGCAAAGGCGCAGGGTTTGACGGATATGATCGGGCCTCTGGTCAATCGTCTGAGCGATTAGGGGATGTGGTTATCTGGTGAACTCCGCCAACGCATTTTGGTCTTGGCGGGTGAAAGCTAGTATTACAACGGATAGCTAAATGCATGGTTGATCGCGATCTGGCGTTACGACAGAAGTGGACAGGCGATTACGAGAGGCACAAAGATGGCCGTCTCGGCAGGGATTCTGGTCCGGTAGGTGGAGTAGGTACCCTGCACAAAAGCGACACTCTACTTCCCGCCGTTATGTGGTTCGGCCGCAGCGGGGCTGTTACGCATCATCTGGGCCATTGGTTCCGAGAACGCCCATTATCAGAATCAAATCGGGATGTACAAGAAGAGGCTTGACATGACCATTTAAGTAGGCTTATAATTGCCTCAGTCGTTCAGACGCTTCTACTTATTACTATCATCCCCCAGGAAGCGATTAAGTTACAAGAGATGCAACCTCTTGGACATAGAAAGACTCACTACAGGCGTTGCATGTGCCGTTTAGGGCGTTTAGGCAATCGAGTGCGGCAAAACGTCCGGTCAGCAGTGTATCACCCGAGTAAGAGATCGAGCGGAAGGGGATGACACATGGCGCGTAGAGTATTTTTCAGCTTCCATTATCAACGGGACATCTGGCGTGTCAATCAGATCCGAAACATGCCAAGCATTATCGGATCGGCAGGCGCCGGCTTCCAAGATGCCTCTCTGTGGGAAGAGGCGAAGAAGAAGGGCGATGCGGCCATCAAGAAGCTCATTGATGATGGACTACAAAACACCAGCGTAACCGTCGTTTGTATCGGCGCAAAAACAGCAGGACGCAAGTACATCAATTACGAGATCGAGCAGTCTATTGCGCGAGGAAATGGTATAGTCGGCATTCAGATTCATCACCTTAAAGATCAGAATGGCGAAACGGATACGTTGGGGGAGAAGCCCGCAAAGCTAACGGCCGCGGGTGCTAAGGTTTACAAGTACGTCGACAAGGAGAAGCTGGCACAGATAATAGAAGAAGCAGCGAAGCCCGACGGCAATTAAGTGGCCTACGTCATGAGGTACTCAAATGACAACCCCTAATGAGTTCATCCATACCTACTCACAAGCCCTTTCGAACTGTAACGCCGCTGTATTGGCGGGTGCGGGCTTGTCCATTCCCGCAGGGCTCGTGAACTGGAAGGAATTAATGCGTTCAATCGCCGAGGATATTGGGCTCGACGTTGAGAAAGAAAGCGACCTTGTCGCGGTGGCTCAATATCACTTGAATGAGCGAGGTGGACGACAGAGGCTAAACCAGACGCTGGTCAGCGAATTCTCGGAGCGATCACATATTACCGAGAATCATCGCATCCTGGCACGACTTCCAATCGAAACATTCTGGACAACTAACTACGATCATCTAATAGAAGACACGTTGAAGGAGGCAGGAAAGAGGGCAGATATCAAAATAACGGCGGAAAACCTCGCAACCACCCTGCCACGCCGCGACGCAATTGTCTACAAGATGCATGGAGATATTTCTGACCCTGCTAGTGCCGTCGTTTCAAAAGACGATTACGAGTCGTACAGCACTAGTCGTCGTGGTCAACTCTTCTCGACAGCTCTACGAGGCGACCTCGTCTCTAAAACATTCCTTTTTCTTGGATTCAGTTTCAGTGACCCAAATCTTGACTACATTTTAGGGCGAATTCGAATCCTTCTAGAAGTTCACCGACGAGAGCACTATTGCTTGATGCGTAGCGTGCAGCGACAAGATTTCAAAGGGTTCAGCGACTTCCAATACGCGCGTACTAAGCAGGAGTTACAGATCAAGGATTTGCGACGGTACGGCATTAATGCGGTCATGATTGACAGTTTTGATCAGTACACACAGACGCTCAAGCAGCTCGAGCGACGATATCGAGCGCGGCAGGTATTCATTTCTGGAAGCGCAACCACATACGCACCATGGTCCGATAACGAATCTCATCTGTTCTTGTCGCTACTCGGGAAGCGCCTCACCAAGAATGGCATGAACGTCATCACCGGATTTGGTGTGGGTGTCGGTCCCCACCTGATCAACGGAGTGCTTGACGAGCTTGAGAGAGAAGGTACGCGAAATCTAAGCGACCGTTTGACTCTACGACCATTTCCCTACGCCATCGCAGATCCGGAGGAGAGAAGGCTCCAATGGACGAACTATCGAAAAGGGATGGTCTCAAAGGCAGGGGTAGCTATCTTTGTGTTTGGGAACAAAACAGATCCATCAGGGAAAGTCGTATCGGCCGACGGGATGCTCGAGGAATTCGAAATTGCCTCCAGCGCGGGGCTATTGATCGTCCCTGTTGGCGCCACGGGGAATGTCGCCAAAGCGCTTCATGAGAAGGTATCCGACGATTTCCAAGCGTATTTCCCTGATGCGCGAGGCCTGAAGACGGCGCTGGCAGAACTGGGGCAGGAGGGAACACCAACCCAGATAGTTGAGCGAATCCTCAAGTTCATCGCCTTGGCCACCGGGAAGATTTAACAATGGTGAGCAAGTCTGGTAATTGTTAGAAACTCGCCCAACCGCTCCTCAATAGCGTTGCAAGTTCCCATAACCCCCATTATCAGAAGCACGTTCCTTGTTTCTATGCCTGACTGGCGAATTCTCGTTCCCAAATAACGGGTCAGAAAGAGGATTATGGGAACCGACTTTTGCCGTGTCGGAAGCGCCGTCATGTCTCGTGTCTTGGATGACAAGAAACGAAAGCTATATGTCAGTGGCCGGAGATTGAGTCTTCCCTTGAGCCCGACAAAATGATAGAATGGCGCGGGAAGGCGGGGGCGCCCAATTGAGCGCGCCTGCCTCTTATGTGCTCAAGGAGGTGTTATGAAGATCCACGAATTTATGGCCAAGGCTATCCTGGCCGAGCATGGCGTCGCGGTACCCAAGGGAGGCGTGGCCTCAACTTCCGACGAGGCGCGGGAGATAGCGGCCCGTCTTGGTTGCAGAGTGGCCGTGAAGGCCCAGATTCTCGCTGGCGGGCGCGGTAAGGCGGGAGGCATCAAAATGGCGTCTACCCCCGCAAAGGCTGCAGAGGCGGCC
Source organism: Dehalococcoidia bacterium (assembly GCA_030650265.1). Next base: position 7,966 of record JAUSEJ010000447.1, read on the forward strand.
AGCCAAA
>JAUSEJ010000453.1 GCA_030650265.1 Dehalococcoidia bacterium
GCATCACAAAAGTCGAGGCCGAAGATGTAGGCAACGTGACCGATTTCCGCCAGCACTTGAGCCAGCCGGGAAAGGTGCTCTCCGCGATTAAGGACGCCTCGAATGGCCTTACCCACGAGGAGCTAGCTGCCGACACCGGCATATCGGGACACTCGCTGAGAACAGTCCTGAGCCGATTGATTCTCAAGCAACGGATTTCAGAGCATAACGGCAAGCTCTATCTGATTGCTAAGGAAGGATAGCGCAACATGTTGCGCAACGTTGCAGAGTGTTGCAAATTGCAACGCAACACTCTCCCCCCTTTAGGGGGAGTGTTGCAGCATTGCCGCGATGATTAGAGACCGTGTACCGATAGTGGCGAAAGGGGAACCGATGGGACTTTATTCGGATCATAGAGGCGACGTGGAAAAAGTAGCCTGGTGTGCATTGGGGCGCGAGCGACTATGTTTTTATTGCGGGGAGGAGCTGGGCGACACCGGCGTCTACTGGTCGAGCAACAACAGGCAGGCAATAGTAGTTTTCCTGCATCCGGCTTGCGCCCAAGTATTAGGTACGCATCTGATAAAAGATGCCGCACGGTGGGAGAAGTTCTCGGGCAACAATGTGTCACCAGAGGGGATGGTAAGAATCTAATGGCGGTCTACCAAGCGCGGGACTTAGCGACGGACAACGCTGAAATGGCGGGGGCAAAGCCCGTCGAGGACTGGCGATGCTTCATGTGCGGGGAATTCGTCGTGCCGCCTGGCATCTTTTGGGTTGGGAACGATGGGGACGAACGGTACGACAGCGCGGTCGTCGGCTTTCACCTTGACTGCGCCCATAAGTTCAGCCAGCACTTGTTGGCTGATTACCTTCGGGCAGTGGGAATAAAGGCCGGTGGCTGAACCCGCTGGTGCGATAGACACGAAAGGAGAGACGATGACTGACACACAGACACAGCCGATGAGCGAGGCGGAGTTGGCCGAGATTGCAATCTATGTAGGTTATGGCACAGCCAGCGTGTTAACTCAAAAAAGGCTGACAGCCGAAATCCGCCGGCTACAAGCATCGAATAAGAAGCTGGTCGGCCTACTCAAGGAAACCGACGCCTGGGCCAACAACATACACCTAGACATTAGCCAGCTATTCCGGGAGATAGGAGTGAACGATGACTGAGACGAAGACCGAGCCGATGAGCGAGGAGCGGCTGAGGGCAATCGAAAGCTGGCCTAAGATGGATGGGGTTAGCACCTTAGAAGATTGCGTATCTGAAATCCGCCGGCTACAGGCCGACCAGAAGCGGCTATGCGATGCGCTGAGGCCGGTTGTAGACGCCATCAAGGAACAGGATGAGAGGCCAGGATTAACAGATGCGCCCGCACTGTATGGGATAGCGTGGCAATTAGCACAGAGACTACGGGCGGTACTCCGGGAGATTGAAGGTGGGTGAGACACGAGTCAAGCCGATGAGTGAGGAGCAGATAAGGAATATCGGGTGGATGCTCTGGAATGCGGGGCATGGTGAGGCGGCAACGGAAGTCCCGAATACAATCACTCGGCTACAGGCCGACCAGAAGCGGCTATGCGATGCGCTGAGGCCGTTTGCTGACGAGAACGGCGAGACCAATGCGTTTGACCACTACCTCGCCGCCGAC
>JAUSEJ010000454.1 GCA_030650265.1 Dehalococcoidia bacterium
CTCCGCCCAGGGGGCGTCAAAGGCAAACCCGGGTGCCATGAGATCCGTGCTTATGTTGTCGCCGAACTTCCAGACCTTGCCTCTGATCGTTGTCATCACTCGTCCTCCTTTAGATTTGCCGCGGGTCCGCGATCCGCCCGGCGATGGCCGAAGCGGCAACCGTGGCCGGCGAGGCCAGGTAGACCTCCGAGTCGAGGCTGCCCATTCTCCCCTGAAAGTTGCGATTCGAGGCGGCGATGCACCTCTCACCCTCGGCCAGCAGGCCCATGTGCCCGCCCAAACAGGGGCCACAGCCCGGATTGCAGATGATGGCGCCAGACACGATTAGAGTTTCTAGAATGCCGCTCCGGAGAGCATCCAGATATATCTCCCAGGAGGCGGGGAAGACAATCAGCCTGGTTTCGGGGTGAACCTTTTTCCCCTTGAGGATAGCCGCCGCCACTGCCAGATCCTCAAGCCTGGCGTTGGTGCAAGAGCCGAGGAAAGCCTGATCTATCTTCACGTCGCCCACTTCGGAAACCGGTTTCACGTTGCCCACATCATGGGGAAGGGCAACCTGAGGTTGAAGCATCGAGACGTCTATCTCGTAAACCTGCTCGTAGACCGCATCCGCATCTGCCTTGAACAGGCCTGCCGGTCTCCTGGCCCGCCCATTCAGATAATCCAGCGTCTTCTGGTCAGCCTCGAAGAAGGCAAACTTGGCGCCGATCTCCACTCCCATATTGGACATGGTCATCCGGCTGGCAATGCTCATTGCCGCCGCTGTCGGGCCCGTAAACTCCACAGACTTATATTGGGCCACCTCTGTCGTGAACTTCCCGGCAAGGTGGAGAAGAATATCCTTGGACATGACCCAACGGGGTAGTTCGCCGGAAATAACGAACTTGATCGTCGAGGGAACCTTCATCCATAGCTCGCCGGTGGCCATGGCATAGGCCATCTCCGACCCGCCGATGCCCGTTCCCCCGGCGCCAAAGGCCCCGTAGGTCGTGCTGTGAGAGTCGCAACCCAGCACCAGTTCGCCGGGGATGACGTGCCCGTTCTCCCCCATGACCTGGTGGCAGATGCCGGCCTTCATGTCGTACCAACTCTGGATGCCGAGCTTCTTTACTCCCTCTCTGATCGCCTTATGAAGTTTGGCGTTGGCGGTCGCGGGAGCAGGAACGTAGTGGTCGAGGACGACCACCACCCGGTCTGGATCCTTGATCCGGTCGATTCCCGCCTTAAGCAGCTCGCGGTAGCACAGGTAGAAGCTCTCGTTGGCCATGACCTGATCCACACGAGCAGTCAGGTATTCTCCCGGCTTAACGGTATCTCTGCCTGCGGCCCTTGCCAGAACCTTTTCCGCCATGGTCATCCCCATCGCCGTCACTCCTTCTGTAACAATTCTGTCCTCCGGCTCAGAATACTCTCTGCCTCAATTCGTCCATCGTGGGACACCGCCATTCCGCCATTATTTAGGACTGGTCACGGCGGAAAAGTAAGATCGAAGTCAAAACCAGTCGCATTCAAACCAAATTTCGCGGCGAACGCCGCCTGTACTCTTCCCCCAGTCGGCGAACGGAAGCGTACTCCGCCTCGGTGAAGGCTGACCCGACTGGCTTGGACATTCCAGTTATCAATACAACACATGGTCGATCGAGACCCGGAGAATTGCGATCGAGGATGCAGAAGAGACGGTACAGGCGACGATCTGGTCCCGTTGTTCGTGCCTCGTAGAATCCGTGCATATCTTCATGCATCGATTGCCACATGCCGCCACCGGAAAACTGCGGTGGTGGCGCCTCTGCCACACTGTCAATAATTAGGATGAGGTCTCTCGCAACAGAATCGGGGCATTGGTTGAAAAATATTTCGGTGGGACAACTCTCACCTGGGTCATCAACTGAATGTCGCTGGAAAACCTTGACATCCCATGATGTTTCGCTCATTTAGAGAGAAACCCCGTCCTGAGCGGTATCGTAAGGAGGTTTCGAGAAACCGGAAGACCGCTTTTTTCGTCCCCTCGGCTCTAGTTCCAGGCCAATATCAAGAACGTAAAGCATGTCTAATATCGTTCGCAATGTAGGGTTGCTTGACTTCGACGAAAAAACGCGTCGAACCACGGATGGACTGGTTCCGATGCGACGGGCCAGTTCAGCCTTCGATAATCCAGCGCTTACCCGTTCGGCATCGATCTCCATGAGCATCTTCCGAGTCAATATCATTCTGCGCTTGGCATGTTCGTATTCGTTCTCAAGTTCAGGCGTATTGAAGAAACGCTCCCGAATATGCCCCCATTTGCCGCTTGCGCTTTTCTCCATCACCCTGGTCCTCCCCTACCTGACTCCGGCGCTTACCCGGACCGTAGCATTTATGCTACACATATTCTAGCATGAAGCACTTCCAGAATCAAGGTGCCCGGTACGGTTACGAAAGATGTGAAGCTCCAAGTGGCCTGCCCAATGCATACAATTCGAAGTTCTGCCCTAACCCGGCCGTGATTTTGTAGTCCGGTTGGGGAGATCTGGCGAACGGCGATTGGCGCCATAGGCAAAGATCGACAGAGAGGGCTATAATGTAAGAAAGAGAATACAGCGAGGTGGATTGCATGAGACACATAAGATATCTGATCATACTCAGTGTTGTCCTGCTGCTATGTCTCTGTGTAGCCGGGTGGCTACTCCAGGGCTTTGCCCGGCCGGCGTCCGCGCCAGCCGTCGTGGCATCAACCACGCAGCCTAATCCTACGGCGACCGTCCCAGCTATCAAGCTCGCTACGCCCACGCCACCGGCAGGCCCGGTGAAACCATCGCCAGTCCCGACTCCAGTCAAGTTGACGATCACCGAGGCGGAGGCCACAACGCAGGTAAACAAATACCTTGTCAGCTCAGGCCTACCGATTGACCTCCAGAACGTTCAGATTCACTTCCAAAATGACCGGATCCAGGCCACCGCCAACACGAGGATCAGCAGATTTGTGGTGCCATTGACTGCCCAAGCCCTGGTTGGCATCCAGGCCGGAGAGCTCAAAGTCACGGTCCAGACGATCGACATTGGGGAACTTGGCACGCCTGATGCTCTGAGTCAGCAGATCGGCAACGCCATTGAAAAAGGATTGGACCAGGTGTTGCCAAAGAACCCGCCGCTCATCTTCGACAGCGTTTCCGTGGCCAACGGCCTGATGACAGTTGTGGCCCATTACAAATAGCCATAGGATGTGCTCTGGCGCTAAGTCAGCACTCACGGATTTGGGAGGTGGGGATCAAGTTGACAACTTCAAACAGTCATGTCATAATAATTGCAAATGATTCGCAATACTGTACCCGACAGCTTTGCCCGGTTGCAGGCGCGAGGCTACAAACTCACAGGACCACGGCGCCGGATCATCGAGAAGCTCTACGACCAAAGACGGGCTTTCACGGCGCTGGAGTTGCACCAGTTGTTGACTGGCGAGGGAGTCAGCCTGGCCAGCGTCTATCGTACGATCGGGCTATTGGTGGAGATCGGTCTGGCGGAAACGGCGACCCGAAGCGGCGACGAGCAACGCTACATCGCCTGCTCGCCGGGGCAGCATCATCATCACGTGGTTTGCAGCCGCTGCGGCCAGGTCGCCGACATAACTGATTGCCTGCTGGAGCCATTTGAGGATCTGGTCCGGGAGCGAACCAATTTCACGATCGAAAGTCATACTCTGGAGTTCCATGGCTATTGCGCGGCCTGCCGGCAGTAGCCTCTCTTTTTTCGGTCATCATTGAGAATGAATCTCATTCCCGGCGTCTGCCGGCCAGTCAATCCAGAAATTGATCGATTGCCGACAGACGGGTTTGCCAGGGCAATCACTAACTATTCGCATCTAGGAGGACCCGGCGGTGCCCCATAGAGCAAGCGGCTGGCGCCTGTCTCGATTTGTTTCGAGTCGCCCCGGCCTCCAACTCCTGTTACTTGTCTTGCTTGCCGGGCCGGCCTGCACCGAGAGCCCGATGACATATCCCGTAGGGGCCATCGGCATCGTCGCGGCCGAGAACTTCTACGGCAACATCGCCGAGCAAATCGGCGGTGACCGCGTGATGGTTACCAGCCTCTTGAGCGACCCGAATGCTGACCCCCACGCGTACGAATCGAACGCCGCGGATGCAAAGGCCGTGGCCACTGCCCGGATAATCATCAAAAACGGACTCGGGTACGACGCCTTCATCGATAAGCTCGCAGGAGCCTCGCCACGGCCAAACAGGACAGTCATCTCCGTAGGCGATCTTACGGGCCATAAGGAGGGAGACAATCCCCACATATGGTACGACCCGACGACAATGTCGAAGCTCGCGGAAACGCTGGCCAGTAGTCTAGCGCAGGTCGATCCCGCAGGCGCCGATTACTATAGCGGGCGCCTCCAGGCTTTTGGCTCATCGATGAAGATCGTAAACGACCAGATAGCCGCCATCAAGGCACAGTACCAGGCGGTGCGAATTATCGCCACCGAACCCGTCTTCGATTATATGGCCGGGGTTTTGGCGCTGGACCTGGTCGGCAAGGGGGGGGCCTTTCAGCGCGCCGTCGCCGATGGAAACGATCCCCCGGCGGCGGCCGTGGCGGACTTCCGACAACAGCTTTCCAGCGGCGGTGTCAAGGTGTTGATCTACAACAGCCAGGCTGTGACCCCGATGTCGGTCCAGATGCAGGACTATGCCCGTCAAAGAAATATTCCCGTCATGGCCGTTACGGAAACAGAGCCTGCCGGGCAGAGCTACCAGCAGTGGATGCTCGACCAGCTAAAGAAACTGCAGTCCTTGTTGTCAGGGCAGGGAGGATGACCGCCATAGAATACACGAGTAATCAGGAACCCGCTGGCGACCCTGAGTCGAAAGATATAGGCCGGCCAATCGGTCTACCGCCCGACGAAGCGCCTTTGGCCGAACTGATCGATGTGACCATCAAGCTCGGTGACCGGGTTGTTC
>JAUSEJ010000461.1 GCA_030650265.1 Dehalococcoidia bacterium
GGGGCCGCTAAGGACTCCAAAGAATGGGCAAATCCCAAGTTGCTATAATCCAAGAGTGCGTTAATTCAATCGACCGTCTGGCGTCTACGGCGTTTTGTTATCCGAACGACATAATCTAGTGGACCGCCCTTAGATTGGGGACTCTTCACAGATGATGGGGCTGTGAGCATATCAACTTTCGTGCTATCATTATAGTTAACGACCAACAGAAGGACTTTCTCCGATGATGCACGGTGGCGGTGGCTGGCACTCGTATATGCGCTTTGACGAGAAAGAGGACCGTCCGCGGATCAATGTTGCTCTCTTGCGCCGCGTGGCGGGTTACGCGGGGCCCTACCGGAAACAGATCCTCCTGATGCTGGTCACCCTTCTCGCTCTCGCCTTGCTGTCGCTGATCTCGCCCCTCCTCTTCCGGGACATGATCGACCACGCCTTGCCAAACCGTGATCTCCCGCGGTTGAACCTGCTGGCCATCGGCATGATCGGCGTGCCTCTAATCAGCGGCCTGGTCACCGTACTTCAGCGCTATCTCAGCGCCGGCGTTGGCGAAGGGGTGATCTGCGATCTCCGGAAAGCACTATTCGCCCATATGCAGATGATGTCACTACGCTTCTTCACCCGGACGCGCACCGGCGAGCTGATGTCCCGCCTGAATAACGATGTCGTCGGTTCACAGCAAGCGATCACCAACACGCTGGTGAGCATAGTAGCCAATGTGGTCACGCTGGTCCTGACATTGGCGATCATGCTGTCTCTGGAATGGCGACTGACCCTGGCTGGCGTCGTCATTCTGCCCCTCTTCGTTCTGCCGGCACGCCGCGTAGGCCGCCTTCTGCGCGAGATCACTCGCGAACAAATGAACCTCAACGCCCGAATGAACGCCTTGATGAATGAAACGCTCAACGTCAGCGGTGCCCTGCTCGTGAAGCTGTTTGGCCGTGGACCTGATGAGAACGCTCGCTTCGCCAGGCGGGCCTCAGCGGTGCGCGACATCGGCATCCGGCAGGCGATCATCGGCCGGTGGTTCTTCCTCAGCCTCAGCCTTGTCAGCGCTGTAGGAACGGCGATTGTCTTTTGGCTCGGCGGCTATTTGGTAATGCAAGGCGACTTCACGATTGGGACAATCGTCGCTTTCAGCGCCTATTTGGGCCAGCTTTACGGGCCTCTGACAGCGCTGACCAACGCCCGCGTCGAATTCGCCACCTCGATGGTCAGCTTCGAGCGAGTTTTCGAGGTGCTGGACCTGCCGTTGGACATCGACGATGCCCCCGGCGCCCTAGCTCTGACAAGCGTGAAGGGTAATTTGTGCTTTGAGGACGTGTCCTTCAGCTACGGCGAGATCGCAGCCGGCGAAGGCGGCGGCCCGCAAACACTAACTGAAGTAACCCGCTGGCAGGATAACGGCGAGTCGACGCCGACAGCCAGCGCCTCCGCCATATCACCAGACATCAAACCAAATGGGTCCGGCGCTGGCCCCGATCAGCCCGCCCCGGTCGGAGATCACCACAGATGGGGGCTACGCAACGTTAGCTTCGAGATCAAGCCCGGACAGTTGGCGGCGCTGGTTGGCCTGAGCGGCGCCGGCAAGACGACCATCACCTATCTGCTGCCGCGACTGTATGATCCGACCGGGGGCCGCATCCTCATCGATGGCCACGACCTGCGCTCCGTGACCCTGGCCTCGCTGGCCGGGCATATCGGGATGGTCACCCAGGAGACTTACCTCTTCAACGATACCATTCGGGCCAATCTACTCTACGCCAGGCCTGAAGCCACGCCAGAGGAGCTGGAATCTGCCTGCCGGGCGGCAAACATCCACGATTTCATCGCCGATCTGCCCAAAGGATACGATACCATCGTCGGCGAGCGCGGCTACCGGCTTTCCGGCGGCGAGAAGCAGCGCCTCGCCATCGCCCGCGTCGTTCTCAAGGACCCCCGCATCCTCGTGCTGGACGAAGCTACGTCCAACCTCGACTCTCAGTCGGAAGCGCTGATCCAGAACGCCCTGGAACGGGTAATGCTGGGGCGCACCTCCCTGGTCATCGCTCACCGGCTGAGCACTATACTTTCTGCCGACGTCATTCTAGTGTTGGACCAGGGAAAGGTGATCGAACAGGGAAACCACGAGGAGTTGCTCGCCCGGGGCGGCATGTATGCTACCCTGTATCACACGCAGTTCCGCCGCCAGAAACCCGGCTCCCCGCTCAAGAGTGAGTTTGGATCAGCTTGAGTTGGAATCATGACCATATTTAATCTGCTAGAATGAATTCTTCTTCATCACAGTATGGGACTTCTTTAGTGCCTGACAGGTGAACGATGAAACCGGTAATCCCACCAGAGAATAAGGCGATTAGGACCGTGATCACAATTCCCAGCACCTGTACCCCGGCGTTACCGGTAACGATTATACCAGTTAAGCCCCCAAGCACTCCTGGCATCCCGTGCAAATTATGCACACCACAGGTGTCAGTGCCTCTAATGAGTCTTTCCACCCTCGGTGCGATTATCGCATAGCCCAGGGTGCTCAAAGCGCCGGCAGCAACGCCAATTAACAAGGCGCCACCGGGGTTGGTCAGGTTACATGCAGTACCAATGGCTACTCCGCCTGCCAAAGCTGCATTGGCAATGTCAGCGATTTCAATCTTGCCTCTGATCAAGCGAGAAAAAATACTGAATGTTCTCGGCATCGGCCTGGAGCTCAAGCCTGTCAAGACGAGCAGGCTGCGCACTTCGACCACGCGAGGGCGGCCCCGATCGTTGCAAGAAGGAGCGGCGGTTTAGGTGTCGGGGGATACTCGAGATGTTAAGATATTACAAGCCAATCGGGACTCCTTTTTCAGAGTCAAACTACGAAGAGATTCGAAGGTTGGGCAGCGAATATAGCCGTCGAATCCCGCGAAATGTGCTTTAGGGCCGCGGAACTGGCTGACAAGCCGCGTCGGCTAAACCGACAGGGCTCTAGGAACATTTCTGAGAGCGGCAGCCTCAACAGCCGTTTATGTTCGAATTCAGCGCACGATCAGGAAAAGCACTGATATCCCTACCTTCACGGTCACGCACCAATCTCAGATCCTGTTCAAGAGCCGATTGCTGTCACTATCCTTCGTATGCGCGAGGATTGAGACGTCGTCAGTTCGGGTAGCCGGGATTTCAGGACCGCCAGAACCTCTGATCGATTGGTTGCGTCGACGATACACGAAGCGCTCTCCACATGCATCGGCAGATCACGAGGGATACATGTCTTCAGTTGCACTACCAGCAGCTACTCCAGCCAAATACGGCTATAATTCGCGCCAGACTACCTGTCGCTTTATAGGTGCTTGACACCGCACCCTTTCCTTTCTAGATGAATCGTCTTACTGTTTGCTAATACGAAAACCATGCAGTATAATAATTCCATTAATACTGGGCAGAAGGCCTGCGGCAATTTGATATGGTTTAGCGCCGTGCTTCAAGAAAGAAGCGGTGATGACGCCAGAAGGAGAGCCACATGGAGCCAGTTTCCCCGCATCCATAACAGGATTCGGATCCACTACCGGAGCCACTCGCATTTTTACCCCTGCGATCATCGACACTATTCCGGCCGATCTGGTTGTTATCGACCGGGATTACCATATCATGCTAACCAACAGGCCGGCGCGGGACTGGCTCAGGCTCTCGACCGATGAAATACGCGGGCAGAAATGCCATAAGATATTTCGCTGCACTGATGCCGAAGTCGCTAAATGTCCGGCCATCACAACCTTTAAGACGGGCGAAACAGCGAGGGCCGTACATTCGGGCATAGACACCGCAGGCCGCTCGACCCACATCGAACTTACGACGCATCCCGTCTCAGACCTCCGCGGTGAAGTAGTCTATGTTATGGAGTATAGGACAGATCTCTCTGCACGAGTCCTCTACGAGCAGGAGATTCTGGCGAAGAATAAGAGGTTGGCTGCTCTTAACGCCATCGCCGAGATCGCCGGCCGGTCGCTCGACCTTGACGAATTGCTGAAGCTATCTCTGGCCATGTTGGTAGAAGTGACCGCCGCGGACGGCGGGAGCGTCATGCTGTTGGACAATGCAATCAAGGCGTTCGTATTGCGCTCCCATCTGGGCCTATCTAAAGGGTTTGTCGCGGCGAATGACAGGATTCCGCAAGAATCGGGCGACGCTCTTCTCTGGACAGCCGCCTGGTCCGGCATGCCAACAGTCGCCAACGATCTGAAAAACGATTCTCTGGCTCGGGTGGAAGATGTCGCCGAAGGCATTGAATCTCTCGCCAGCGTCCCTCTCAGGTCAAGGACCGGCGTTGTTGGTGTTATCAACGTCATACGGCGCGATAACAGAGCATTCGCACCTGAGGACATCGAATTGCTGGCGGCCGCTGGCAGCCAATTGGGTGCCGCTATCGATTACGCCGGACTGGCCCAATCTCTGCGAGACTCTGAGGCACTGTATCGCACTGTAGTCGAGGCTTCGCGGGACGTAATCTGGTTTATGGATCGAGCAGGCACCATCGGTTACTTCAACCGCCGGGGGAAAGAGATCTGCGGCTACGACCTGGAGGACCTATCAGGCAAACCCTTCGCTCCCGTAATCGTGCCAAAAGACCTGCCAGTGGCAGAAAGTGCCGTCGCTAGGGCGCTTGCCGGGCACGCCCAAAGCTATGAAGTAGGCGTAATCCGCAAGGATGGCGAAGTAGTCGAACTCCTGGTCGACAAGACGCCCATCTTCGTCGCTGATCAGGTGGTCGGAACCGTCAGCTTTGGCAGGGACATTACCGAGCGAAAGCGGGCGGAAAAAGCTCTGCAGGACAGCGAAAGACGTTATCGGGAACTATTTGAGCACGCCGGCATGGCGATCTTCCAGTCCGCTCTGGATGGCAAACTGCTGGCGGTTAACCCCGAGTGTGCCCGCATGTTTGGCTACGAATCGCCCGAGGAGCTTCTTGCCAATGTTGTTTCTGGCACCGACCTTTTTGCGAATCCGGACCGCAGAGCAGAGATCGTCCGATTGATAGCCGGGCGTCCGGCCTTAGACGGAGTGGAAAGCCTCTATCGTCGCAAAGACGGAACCACCTTCTTGGGAAGATTGCGGCTGCGCTCGGTCCTCGATTCAGAAGGCAACACGGTCTACTTTGAAGGTTTCAGCGAAGATATCACCGAGCGCAAACAGATGGAGGAGCAACTTGTCCGATCTAAGCGACTGGAGGTGGCCGGCCAGATCGCCGGCCAGGTAGCTCACGATTTCAACAATCTACTCACGCCGATGACCGCCTATCCTGAACTGGTGCGTATGGAACTACCTGCCGGTCACCCGATTATCCGCTACATTGACCAAATAGAAAGCGCTGCCATGCAGATGGCGTCCATAAACGAAGATCTGTTGACCCTATCACGGCGAGGGCACTTCAACCAGGCGCCAATGACTCTGAACGGTCTGGTCAAGCAAGCGCTTATGCAGATGCCTTCACCGCCCAACACCATCGTAATCGAACTCGATTTGGCGACGGATCTATTGCCCATAAGCGGCTCAGCCACCCAACTGCTGCGAGTGGTAACCAACCTCATCGCCAATTCTAGAGACGCCATGTTCGACATAGGCTCGCTGCGAGTCAAGACCGAGAACGTGTATCTCGATAACGATCGGTCTGGCTTTGACCGGGTCAAGGTAGGAGAATACGTCCGCTTGCAGATCCAGGACACAGGCTGTGGCATGTCCGTTGAGACAAGAGAGAGAATCTTCGAGCCCTTCTTCACGACCAAGGCGGCGAACAGACGGCGTGGCACGGGGCTAGGCCTCAGCGTCGTCCAGTCCATTGTTCAGGATCATTATGGCCTAATGGACGTGACCAGTCAGATGGGAGCAGGCACGACCTTCAGTCTCTACTTTCCCATTTGCCGGGAGGCGGTCAAGGTCGAGCCTGACATTGAAGTACACCGGGGCAGTGAGAGTATTCTAATCGTGGACGACGACATTATTCAGCAAGAGGTAGCTGGCGCCATATTGAAGACCATTGGCTATTCGGTTGATGCCGTTTCCAGTGGTGAGAAGGCGGTGGCCTATTTACTGGAAAAGCCGGTCGATCTGGTCTTGCTGGACATGGTCATGCCAGGGGGAATGGATGGGCTGGAGACCTACGCCCGGATAAAGGAGATAAGACCGGAGCAGAGAGTCATCATCGTGTCGGGCTACGCTGAGTCTGAGCGGGTGCGAAAGGCTCAGGACCTGGGCGTCGGCAGCTTTCTGCCCAAGCCAATAAACCTCCAGAAGTTGGCCAAGGCCGTGCGCGACGAACTGGACCAAAACTGATCGACCGGGTTCGGCAGTCCATCACCGCCGCTTCTTCTTTGACATAGCCTTGGCGATGGCAATTGAGGTCTGCGCCAAATCGACCAACCTGTGCGCATCTTCGAGGATATCGGCCGGC
>JAUSEJ010000470.1 GCA_030650265.1 Dehalococcoidia bacterium
CTCGGCGGAGTCGATGCCGCCCGTCTTGTAGGAAGGGGCGGCATCAACTCCGCTTTTGCGTCCACGATGATCCCGGCCACACTTGTTGGTTGCTTGTGGGCGAAGTCTAATGCTCTCGCTTTGTCTCTCTCCCATGATACGCTTTTGGTATCACCGGGGTGGCCTGACGAGTCTCCAGCAAAAGGGCGTGGGGGCAATCTATCCGGGCAAGGCGACCTCGCCCCCTGTTTCCCCAAAACGGTCCTTTCGCAGGCAAATTGTCCCGGAAAAGGTTGACATTCTGCTTTGGGCCTGATATAGTGCAGTAACTAAATCGACTTACTCATTAATACGCTCCTTTCGAGGACGCTGATGAGTACGATAGCAGTCTGCGGCCTTGGCAGGTTTCGTAGGTGCGTCCTTTTGCAGAAGGATCGCCCCCATGGATTGCGCTCGCCAGATTCAGCCCGTCTTCTGGCGCGCCAAATTGACCTGTGCTAGCGTAGGCGGCTATGTGAGCCCAAGAGAGGAGGTCCGGAGAATGGGTCGCTGTTGTTGTCCCCGTTTTTCAACACGCCAGGAACCAATCTGAATGCTTGAATATTGAATAGAGGTAACAAATGGCTAGTTCATTGAAGCGAACCCTGGGGCTGCTCGGCATATTAACCCTAAGAGCCTGTTCAACATCTCCTTAGTAATAACGATATAAACGCCGATTGCATCATTGCGAGGCTTGATTCAAGGAACCGCTCGCAGTTCTTCCATAATCTACGGCATTTTTCCAGCCAACCGAAAGATCGCTCAACGACCCAGCGCTTGGGAAGAACCTTAAATGTATGCAATTCGTTTCGCTTTACTACTTCTACCGTCGCACCGATGATTTCTTTAACTGATTGGGCGAACCTTTCTCCGGAGTATCCGCCGTCAACCAACGCGTTAAGTACGTCTTTCAAATTTATCTCATTGTTTTCAATCATGCCGAGCGCACCGTCTCTATCCGTCACATTAGCCGTCGTAACATCCATCGCATGAGGCAAACCGTTTGTGTCTACCGCAATATGGCGCTTAATTCCTGACACTTTCTTGCCGGCGTCATATCCTTTTTGCGTTGCCGTATCAGTGTTTTTCACGCTCTGGGCGTCGATAATTATGAACGTCGTCGTACATTTTCTGCCATTTTTCGTACGTTCCAGTGCCACCATTTTTTTAAAAACTTTATCGAGTATTGACTGCTTTTCTCCTTTGCTTGTTGTTTTCCATATGGAGAAGTATTCGTGTACTGTTCTCCATTTCGGATAATCGTGAGGCAAGGCTCTCCACTGGCAGCCTGTTTTTAATACGTAATTAAGCCCATTCCAAACATCACACAAATCATATGTTCGAGGATGTGTTCTTTTCCTAGCCCCCTCAAGAATAGGCCTGATGTGTTCAAACTGCTCCCGAGTGATATCGCTCGGATATTTTTTTGTTGTAGTCATCCTCCTATTGTACAGGAGGGAAGAGATGTTGAACAGGTTCTTAGCAATGTATTTCTTCACTACTACCAACTGCCACGCGCCCACGATTAGGTTGACAGCTATTGTATAGTCGTAGCAAGTACAAAGGCGGGAGGCTATAGTCTTTTTGGACGCCAGGACTTAGGGAGCGATGTGCAGAGGCCTTCCTGACTCAGATCGAGCTTGCCGAGACGTGTAGCGTCATATCGTTTTCAGCGGAGGCACTTGATGCCAGGAACCAGACGCGTTTGGGACCCCGTCAGGAAAGTTCTCGACACGATACGCTCTTCTGCCAAATCAGGGGAAGCGGCAGCAAGACCCTCGCTCTCGGAATCTACCTCTCCCCGACTGAGGAAACATCGAGACTCAAGCTGTCCCCCGACAATCCACAAACTGGGGATCCAACCCGAAGGCTTTCTCCTGACAAGCCGCAAACTGGGGACCCGACTCGAAGGCTATCTCCGGCCAAATCGATCAGGAAGTGGATTCTCGTCGATGAGCTTGAAGAAGCAGCTAGTCAACCGGACTTAACACTGGGCTCGAGCAACCCCCAAGCTGGAGAGTCTACGGCAAAGCCGTCTCCCCCTAGAGCGCCTGGTGGAGGTCCCACGGTGAAAAGGTCTCCGGACAAGCCAAAGAACGGGGACCCGACACGTCTGGCCAAGAGTTCTTCAAAGACGCCAGTGAAGGGCGGAGGGAATTCGCGGTTGTCCGGGCCTGGAACGCTCGGCAACATTGGCATAGGGCTGGCCGCTTTGGCTGTCGGGATGATGCTGTGGGGAGGCATCGACTGGGCGTTCAACAAAGCTCACGAAGGAATGGGCGTAGAGACAGACCTGACCGCCCTGCTGCCGCAAGGCAACACTGTCGCGTGGATCTCTGCACCATACACCCGCAGCACGAGGGACGAAAGCGATCCATATTGGGAACCCAATGTTTTCCATGAAACTGTGACCATTGGTCCTCCTTACGACGGCGTTATGGTTCTGGGGATTTCGCTCTCGGGTGTCTGCCGGATGAGTTGACCAGTGACATCAACGTCAACAACTTGGGGGACGGCAACTCAGATCGGCTCTGCGAGACGTTTGGCGACTACCTGGTGTGCCGCAGCCTGGGTGGCTACCCATTGCAGAGGCGCACTCTCGCGGTCGTAACTATGCAGTTCCATCTGCCAGGCTACGAACTGAACAGGTATCTTGCTTCAACCGGCGGGTCGCGGCGAGTCTATGTTATTGTACCTCGCTAGCGTCAAGTTTCCCGCTTGCCTGGCACACCAGGCCAGATGAAGGAGTTTCGCTGCCAGGATAGAGGCAATGGCCTTGTGTCGACCGTCACAACTTGTGAGAATCATTCGCAGGCCTGTGGTATAATTGGCCTCGACCAGCAAGATCAGTAAGATCAGATGGAGGACTCACCGACGATGACAGACCATACGCTTATCAGCACTAAAGGAAGCGACTTGTACGATGTCGTGATTCTCGGCGGTGGACCGGGAGGACTGACCGCAGCTCTTTATGCCGCCCGGGCCAGGCTCAAGACGCTGGTCATCGAAAAGGGCATACCTGGTGGCCAGGCTGCGACCACATTCCACGTCGAGAACTACCCGGGCTTCCCCGAGGGGGTCTCCGGCATGGAGATAAGCCAGCTTATGGAGCAGCAGGCCACTCGCTTTGGTGCGGTAATAACCTACGACGAGATCCTCGGTATAGACGTCTACGATCAGAAGGTGAAGGTAGTCAGGGGGAGCGACGCGAACTACAGAGCGCGAGCAATAATTATTGCCACCGGCGCCGAGCAGTCCAAGCTAGGTGTGCCGGGCGAGGAGCTATATCGGGGCAGGGGTGTCTCCTATTGCGCTACCTGCGATGGCGCTTTCTTTCGCGATAAAGTCGTGGCCGTTATTGGGGGCGGCGACTCGGCGGTTGAAGAAGGTGACTTCCTCACCCGCTTTGCCTCGAAGGTGGTCATAATCCACAGGCGCAACGCTCTCAGGGCCGCTAAAGTCATTCAGGAGCGAGCCTTCGCCAATCCCAAGATCGAGTTCCGCTGGGACTCGGTGGTGCAGGAGATAAAGGGGGACAACTTCGTCAATACCCTGACGCTTGTTAACCTCAAGAGTGAGGGGCGCTCGACGTTGCATGCCGAAGGCGTTTTCGTTTACGTTGGTCTTAACCCGAACTCGGGCTTTCTCAAAGGAGTCGTCGCGCTCGACCCGGGAGGCTACGTGATCACCAACGAGGAAATGGAGACAAACGTGGCGGGAATCTTTGCCATCGGGGACGTCAGGCGAAAATCGCTGCGTCAGATCATCACTGCCGCTGGTGACGGCGCCGTCGCCGCCATGGCCGCCGACCGGTATCTGCACGAATAGTTTCTCACCAGAAGCCTGGATTTGGATTACAGTCGTAGGGCGAATCCTTCCTTAGAAGGATTCGCCCATACCTTTGACGGAGGAGATCGATGCTCAAGCGTCGGGTCATCTTCTATGGCTGGATAGTGGTCTTCGCCACGGCCGCCATGTCCTTCGGCTCGAGCGGCGCCCGCTTTTCCTTCGCCGCCTTCTTGAAGCCCATGACAGAGGAGTTCAACTGGGACCGGACGTCGCTTGCCGGGGCAGCTTCCTTGAATCTCCTTCTCGCCGGCTTGCTCCGGCCCCTTGGTGGCTGGCTTGTCGATCGCTATGGCCCCAAGATCTTCGCCGTTTGGGGCGTTGCCGTGAGCGCAACGGTGATGCTGACCTTTTCATTCGTGAGCCAGCTTTGGCAAGCATACGCGCTATTCATGGTACTCTCCATCGGCTACGTTGCCGGTCCGGTTGTTACGCCCAAGCTTGTGGGGAGCTGGTTTGTCCGCCGGCGAGGTCTGGCTCTGTCCATCGCCGCCTCCGGTACGGCCCTCGGGGAACTCGTTATCACCCCCCTCGCCATGTGGATGTTGTTGGCGAGCAGTTGGCAAAACTCCTACCGGATGCTTTCGATAATCCTGTTCATTGTTATACTTCCCATTAGTTTGATCCTTCTCAAGAACTCGCCAAAGGAGAAGGGAACCTACCCTGATGGCGATCAGCCCGGAAGCGTGGCCGCAAATGCGACCGCGGCCGAAATCGCCAGGGATGGCACTGCCACCCTCGGCGAGGCGCTTCGCTCGTCAACCTTCTGGAAACTGGGGATCGGCTTCTTCGTCTGCGGCTACACTATGAGCTTTGCCAATACCCATTTCATCGCTTTTGCCACCGACATGGGATTTGAGCCCATGCTGGCGTCCACTGCCCTCGGGCTGATTGGCGGTTGTAGCATAATAGGTACTGTGAGCCTAGGTCACCTCTCGGACAGATTCGGACCCAGGAACCTGTTGGCCATCGTCTACTTTCTGCGCGGAACCGCCTTTGCCATTCTCCTGACGGTCGACAGTCCCCT
Organism: Dehalococcoidia bacterium; assembly: GCA_030650265.1. The sequence continues at coordinate 4,892 of JAUSEJ010000470.1, forward strand.
CCCCCTTTATCTGGCGTCTTTCGTTCTCGGTCTTTCGTGGACAGCTACCGTTCCGTTGACTGCCGCCATGGCAACCCGCCTGTGGGGATTGCGCTCTATAGGCATAATCTTTGGTTGCCTGTTCACCCTGATGCCCTTGGGCTCCGCTCTTGGCGCCACCCTCGATGCCTGGATCTTCGACACTCACCACAACTACCAGTTGGCTCTCTGGCTGAATCTATTCGCTGGCCTAATCGCCAGCGCGGCCGTTGTGTCAATAAGGGCAAAACGCGAGAGGGAGAAAGTGGTTGAAGGCAAAGGAACTGTCGAGAAACTGCGGGAAGACGAATAGTGAAGCTATTTCAACGCAGACGGCTTCTCGCTTGACCAGGACAGTATAACCGTTCCGTCAAATTGCCAATCCGGAACCCACTGGCCGTTTTTCACGCCCCCGCGCTTGGCTACCCGCTGCCGGAGTGCCTGTTCAGTTTGCGAACCCTTCGTGAGGCCGAGCCGGTCATGGTAGAACGCTGTGGCTTCATCCGGGTCTTCGAAGACCAGCCGTGGCTTGGACTGGACGACCTGAACTAGCGGCTCTATTCCCAGTTGGCGAAGGCAGGCCACCGCATCCAAATATGTCGGTCCGTTTGGCGGCGTCCAGTTGACGAAGTCCTGCCATAGCTCCCTGAAGGCATCCAAAGGATGCCGGGGTGTTAGTTCGACAAAGCAACTGAGCCTGGCTACCTCATTCATCTTGAGTAGAAAAGGACCCAAGTCAGCGACATCGTATACTACATTGGCGCAGATGACGACATCCACCTGGGGTACAGCGACTCCCGGCCATTTTCCTGCCAACACTTCCACGTTGTCCGCGCTTCGCTCGGCGATGCGTTCCTGGAGGGCCTGTCTCATCGCCGGAGAGCCTTCCACGGCAAAAACCTTCTCAACCCTTGTTGAAAGCGGAATGGCGAGACGACCTGCGCCTGCCCCAATATCAAGAACAGTACTGCGACCGTCGGTCGTGTCTACCAGCAACGATAGTAGAGGATTGTCGTCGTCCCCATGCCGCCGGGCCATCCTTCTCTGCCATCTGGCGATAGTAACCCAGCCGTCGTCAGAATCTTTCGGCGCCGGACCCTCGCGCTCGGGTGGAGACCAGCGACCCAGTTGGTCGGCCCACAGTTCTAATGCATCCATCTCACGAAAGATCCCCCTGGGAAAAACGCCAGGCATCGTAACCACCGGATAGGTTGTATACGTCCTCAAAGCCATTGGCTTGAAGAATCTTGTACGCCAGGTACGAGCGGGCCCCGGCTTTGCAATAGATCGCTGTAAGTCTTGCCTGGTCTAGCTCGGTGTAACGGGATCGTAACTCGTCCACCGGCACCAGGACTGCGCCTTCGATGTGTCCTCTGTTGAATTCTCTTGGGGTACGAACGTCTAGCAGTTGTACGTCTGTGCTGTCAACTAGCAGTTTGGCTAGTTGTTCACTTGTTAGAGTGCGGACCTCATGCCTGCTAATGTTGGCGGCGACGAAGCCAGCCATGATAACCGGGTCCTTGGCCGACGAATAGGGTGGGGCATAGGCGAGGTCCAGAGATTCCAGATCCTCGACGTCCAGGCCGGCATACATGGCTGTCGCCAGAACGTCGATCCTCTTGTCGACGCCATCTTCGCCAATGATCTGCGCCCCGATCACCCTCCCGCCAGGTTTTTCCACGAGCAGCTTCATGGTCATGGACTTGCTGCCAGGATAATATGAAGCATGGCTGTCACCGTAGGTCAGCGATGAGAAACAATCGATGCCCAGTAATCGTGCTTCTCGCTCCGAAAGTCCTGACTTGGCTACGGTCAGAGCGCCGACCTTGACGACCATGGAACCGAGAACGCCACGGTAGGCCATGTCGCCGCCGGCGGCATTGGCACCGGCAATCCGACCTTGCTTGTTGGCCGGTCCGGCAAGAGGAATACGCACGGCCTTCCTGGTTATCAGGTGGACCGACTCCACGATATCGCCGCAGGCGAAGACGTCCAGCTTGCTTGTGCGCATGTGGTCATCGACGACTATTCCCCCGGCCGCGCCTATCTCCAGTCCCGCCTGCCTGGCGAGAGTAAGGTCCGGGGTTACGCCAATGCCAATTATCGCCACGTGCGTCGGGATCTCCGTGCTGTCGCCAAGCAGCACACCTTCGAGTATTGCATCGCCTTTGAAGCCCGCCACCTCGGCTCCAAGATGGAGTTGCACCCCGCGCTGGCGGAGGTGATCGGCGATCGCGGTGGCAATATGGCGGTCGACAGGCGGCAACACCTGGTCCAGTTTCTCTATCAGATGAACCCGGCGGCCCAGATTGAGCAGGGCATCCACGGCCTCGAGGCCAATAAAGCCGCCGCCGATAACGACGACATCTTCCTCAGCGGTTTCTTGCAGCATGGTTTTTACCATTTGGGCTTCGGGAATTGTAGTTAGAGTGAGTACGCCGCGCAGGTTGATCCCGGGGAATGGCGGTCTGGTTGGTCGCCCGCCGGTAGAGAGGATCAGCCGGTCGAACGGCTCCATGAACTGGTTTCCGGTGGCCAAATCGGTAGCTGCCACTTGCTTCTGTGCCAGGTCAATTCTGGTAACCTCATGTCCGGTCTTCACATCGATCCGGTATCGTTGCCTCAGCAGCGAAGGCTGGACGACAAGCAGGTTGTCGACATTTTCTATTTCTCCGCCCACATAGTACGGAAGACCGCAGTTGGCAAAAGACACATACTGGCCCCGTTCGAAGAGGACAATCGAAGCCTGTTCATTTGTACGTCTTGCCTTGGCAGCCGCACTGGCTCCGGCGGCGTTACCCCCGACAACAACGATTCTCATGTGTCGTTTCTCACTCCCTATGACCCGTATTCTGGCATGCCTGTGGCAGCTATCCTACTATATCTTTCAGTTCCGGCGCAATAGGGGTGGGTGAAAACAAGAACAGGTCCAAGCATCTGAGCCACACGCGGCTAAGGCCTACGCCCGATGCTCTGTCAATCGGGTTGGGGGTGAAGAGCATTTTCCCATTTATTGACTTGCAGAGAATACTATACGGACTATCGACCAGTAGCTACTGGTTCTTGCCCCTCCATCCATTCCAACTGCTCGTCGAGGGTGAGAACAGGCGTTATCGATACGTTGCCAATGCGCAGCAGCGGGAGACAAAAAGTGCTGATGGCCTGCATCGTATCGGCCTCGACAACAAGCCAAAAAGTATGTTCTGGTGGGGCCGCGTAGCCGCTTAGCATTTTCATGCCCGTAACACCACTGTGCTCTTTTGACGTATCGATAAGTCTTCTCATGAACTCGGTGTCCCGCCGGAAAACTCCAGCGGGGCACGTCTCTGCCGTATGAATCGCTGTCACCATGAACAGCATTGTGTGGGCTCCTCTCTGATGCATGCAAGAGATCACCTCAAAGTGCAGAGCGGGGCTTGCCCCTGGCAGGAGCGCCGGGGGACCGGTCCTCGCTCTACGGTGTTTTTGGATAGTCTCTATGAATTGTTTGGATCGCCGGTCATGGTTGTTAATCCACAACCGGTACGCGACTAAGGCGCTGTCAGACAATAACTTGAGCAAAAGGTCGATTTACTGTATAATAGTTGTATGGACAGGATGGAGTCAATCACAGCGAAGTTTGAGAAGTTGCGCCCCTATCTCGACGAACGGCGGCGGCGATTGTGGGCAG
>JAUSEJ010000479.1 GCA_030650265.1 Dehalococcoidia bacterium
CATGGCCAGATCCAACCCTTCGCTAACGCCAACCGTGATGAGAAGTTCGGTGCGGGGGTCATAACCCACACCGTAACGACCGGAGATGTGCAGGGCAAGCTCCTGCCTGAGTTCCAGTAGGCCGTAGTTAGACGTATAAGAGGTCTGACCCTTCTCGATTGAGTAGATTGCGGCCTCCCTGATGCGCCAGGGAGTAGCGTAATCCGGCTCGCCGACCCCGAGAGAGATCACCCCCTCCATCGCTGAGAGCAGATCGAAGAATTTGCGTATTCCCGAAGGAGGGATGCTGTGCACCCGATTCGATATCAAGGAGCGTTGACGCTCCGGGCGCGCCAGCGGTGTGGTAGCCATCGGTCCCTGTCTCCCTACGGCGATACGGCGAGCCTGGACCCTTCCACGATCGCTTCCATAATCTCGCCGTCTTCTTTGTATTTCTTCATTAGAAAATGGGTTGTTGTGCCTTGAACTCCATCCAGAGAAGCCAGCTTCCCGGACACGAATGAGGCGATGTCCATCATCGTCCGCCCAACCACCTGCACCGCCAGGTCGTAGGTGCCAGAAACCAGATAGACGCTCCTGGCCTCGGGAAAACGATAGATGCGCTCGGCAATGGCATCGAACCCTTTCCCCCTTTGCGGGACCACTCGCACCTCGATCAGGGCCCACACCTGCTCCGTCCCCGTCTTCTCCCAATTGATGAAGGTCTTGTAGCGCAAAATTATGCGCTCACGTTCTGCCTGGGCGATCTCTTCCTTGACCTGCTCCACCGGGAGACCCGTCATTATTGCGATCTGTGCGGGCTCGACGCGGGCATCTTTTTCGAGAATCTTCAGGATCTCCAAGTTCATCGTCTGCTCCTATCTTTCGCGGGAAGGACCGGTCTCGTCTTATGCCATTTTGTGGCCTGCTCATAAGCGTAAGCCACCTTTAGGATCGTCTCCTCATCGAAAGGCCTGCCAATTATCTGAAGCCCGACCGGCAACCCGGCCGCAAGACCCGCCGGAATGGATATGGCCGGCAATCCGGCAATGTTGACTGGAATGGTACAGACATCGCTCAGGTACATATGCAGCGGATTAGCTACCTTCTCCCCGATCTTGAAGGCCACGCTCGGGGAGGTCGGCGCCACTAGAACGTGATACTTTTCGAAAGCAGCGTCGAAGTCCTGCTTGATTAGTGTTCGCACTTTCTGGGCCTTGAGGTAATAGGCGTCGTAGTACCCGGCCGAGAGGGCATAAGTGCCCAGCATGATCCGCCGCTTGACCTCCTCGCCAAACCCGTATTGGCGGGTCTTCATCATGGCGTCCCAAACATCACTGGCCTCTCGCACAGAGAAACCATACTTCACGCCATCGTAACGCGCCAGATTCGCCGAGGCCTCCGATGTGGCGATAATGTAATAGGCGGCCAGGCCGTATTGCGTGTGTGGCAGCGACACGTCCCAGTCCACTTCCGCTCCCAGCTTCTCCAGTTCACGGACTGCTGATCGCACCAGATCCGCCACCTCCGGCTGAATGCCATCGACGAAATACTCCTTGGGAACGCCGACCTTCAGGCCCCGCAGGTCGGGAGAGAGGGCACGGCTGAAATCTGGCACCTGTTTTGGCGAGGATGTCGAATCCAGCGGATCGTGCCCGCAAATAGCGTTGAGCACGGTCGCACAATCCCGGACGTTGGTCGTGAACGGCCCGACCTGATCGAGGGAGCTAGCGAAAGCGACGAGGCCGTAGCGACTAACCCTGCCGTAGGTAGGCTTTACCCCGACCACGCCGCAGAGAGACGCCGGCTGTCTGATGCTGCCGCCTGTATCGGATCCGAGCGAAAACAGAGCCTCACCGGCGGCCACCGCCGCCGCTGACCCGCCACTGCTTCCCCCGGGCACCCGCTCGAGGTCCCAGGGGTTATGGGTCGTGAAGAAGGCGGAGTTCTCCGTCGAAGAGCCCATGGCGAACTCGTCCATATTGGTCTTGCCCACCATGACCATACCCTGGCGCTTAAGCTTCTCGATAACGGTCGCATCGTAGATAGGGACGAAGTTCTCCAGCATCTTCGATGAGCAGGTCGTCCGCACCCCCTTGGTCGAAAGGACATCCTTAATGGCCACCGGCACACCGGTCAGGGGGGAGGCCTCGCCTCGCGCCAGCCGCCTATCCGCCTCTCGGGCCTGCGCCAGTGCCAGGTCGGCCGTTACGGTCACGTAGCTCTTGACCCTATCCTCTACATCTTGCACGCGCTGGAGCACTGATTCTGTCAGCTCAACCGACGAGATATCCCGCTTCGCCAACCGCGACTGCGCTTCATGAACCGTGAGCTGCCATAGCCCAAATTTATCCGGCATTCACCACTCCTAGTCTTCCAATACTGCCTTGATGCGAAAGAAGCCGTCCTCCGTCCTGGGAGCATTGGCCAGAACCTCCTCCGGGGAAAAAGAGGGCCTTACTACGTCGCTTCGCATGACGCTCTGCTGGTCAATCACTTGAGCCGTAGGTGGGATAGCGCTCGTGTCAAGAGAGTCGAGGATCTGGAAGTAAGCGATAGTGTCGGACAACTGGGACTGGAGCCGCTCGACATCTGCCTCGGCCAGACCCAAGCGCGCTAACTGGGCTACATGTAAGACTTCTTCGCGAGTCAAGGCCATCGTGTCACCCTCTGTACTCTCAACAATCAGAAACAATTGGGGCTATTATAGCACTCAGGTTATTGGCGGGCAACTGTACACCTTGCCTTTTCGCCTATCTTTTGCTAAACTCCTTGTGTTAGACAACTCACCTTGCTTCGGGGGGAAGTATGCCCGCTGTTCAGGACAAGACTATAGCTTTGGGCCATCCCAGTTATGTCTGGCTCTCCGGTCAGGACCGCCGTCTGCATCTGGTGCTGAAATATGTGCCCCTTCAGGGCCGCAAAGTTCTGGACGTCGGCTGCGGCCTGGGGATGTATATGAACCAGTTTAGACGCTTCACCCCGGAGGTATACGGTGTCGATATTGACGCCGAGAAAGTCGATGTGGCCAGCAAAAGCCTGCCCAACGTCTATGTTTCGCCGGCAGAGGCCCTCCCCTTCGATGACGGCAAATTCGACGTTGTCTTTCTCCACGAAGTGATCGAGCATGTCGACGACGATCGCAAGGCTATTCAAGAGGCTTACAGGGTGCTAGGAAACGGCGGTAGCCTGGTTATCTACGCCCCCAACCGTCTCTATTTCTTTGAAACCCATGGATTCTATCTGGGCAAGAGGTACGTATTCAAGCTTCTGCCCTTCGTCAACTATCTGCCAAACTTCATGCGGCGGTTCTTTGTCCCTCATGTCCGGGCCTATCTTGGCGGCGATCTCAAGAAGCTGTTTGAGGGATTGGCAATCGAGACGGTCGTGCATACCTATGTTTATCCGGGCTTCGATGCCATTGCCATGAAGAGTCCCTGGTTGGCGAAGGTACTCCGCCGCGTCCTCTATTTTGCCGAGAATACGCCAATTCGGGTCTTCGGGCTCTCCCATTTCCTCGTCGTGAAGAAGACTATGCGCTCCGACGGAGATTCTTGATGCGAGTTATGGTTCGCCGCCGGAGACGCCGCCGGGGGGGCCGGCCCAACTATGCCCTGCTCGTGCCCATTATCGTTCTGTCTACCCTAGCGGCGATCTCACTGATCGCCATAATCGGCGCTGCAG
>JAUSEJ010000487.1 GCA_030650265.1 Dehalococcoidia bacterium
GCTCAGGCGCTGATCGTGCCTTCAATGGCCCTGTTTGATCAACCTGACCGCTGGATTCTCGTTCTATTCTTGGAGAAGCTGCCTGCCAATCCGCGTGTGTTCTTGACTCGTGTTGAGCCCGCTGGTGTATTCAACGTCTCTCCTTGAAGGAAGACCACCGGTTCGGCTTCTTATTATCTCTCGCGGTTCTTAATGTGTTCTTCATAATTTGGTGGTAAACTTCATTATGCGGGAATGGGAAATAGTGATTGAACAAATAGTCCGACGCGGAAAGAAGAAGCGCGACTGTGCTTTCTGCAAAGATAATGCCAGTATACTGGGAGGAAGGTGATAAAGATGATTGATGAGCCACAATTTACTGCTACGCCGGCAAGAAAGGGGATCGCTCGACGATTCACTTCACTAGTCGTTGCCGGGTTGTTGCTCCTGGGAATGGTCGGAGGGGGGGCAATTGGCAGCGCGGCCACCATACGTTGGCTGAGTGAGCAGCCTCCGATTACTCAGCAAGTGCGAACTCTTGTGCCGATATCGGTTGGCGATTCGGCGAAGGCGGCTACGGAGACTTCATCCATCACGGCGATCTACAAAGCCGTGAGCCCGGCCGTGGTGAGTGTCAACGTCGCCAGTCAATCGCGCGGCAGCACAGCCAATACAGAAGCTGAGGGATCGGGCTTCATTGTTGACGGGCAGGGCCAAATCCTAACAAATAACCACGTAATTCAGGGCGCTCAGAAGATCGTGGTCATCCTTCTTGATGGAACCAAGCTAGAGGCTAAAGTTGTTGGCACCGATCCGGCAAGCGATCTTGCCCTGTTAAAGGTCGATTTACCCAAGGACAAGATTGTGATAGCCGCTCTGGGCGATTCGGATAAAGTCCAGCCTGGCGAGATGGCCATCGCCATCGGCAACCCGTTTGGCCTCGCCCACACCTTGACGACCGGAATCGTCAGCGCCATTGACCGCGAGTTCGGCAAGGCCGGCGGGAGGCCCATGCGCGGCTTGATTCAGACCGATGCACCGATCAATCCTGGGAACTCTGGTGGTCCGCTTTTCAATGCTCAGGGCGAGGTTATCGGCATCACCACATCGATCGAGAGCCCCGTTCGCGGCTCGGTAGGCATTGGCTTTGCCATACCAATAAACAAGGCTAAGGCGCTTCTCCCCAGTCTGCAGAAGGGAGCGCAAATCGATCATCCCTACCTTGGCATCAGCGGGATTGCCATTACCTCTGACCTGGCGACAACGCAGAAGTTACCCGTGACCAGCGGCGTTCTGGTGGCAGATGTCGTGAAGGACGGCCCTTCCGCTAAGGCAGGCTTAAAGGGTGGCACCGGCGCCAGCACTGATACACCTACAGGTGGCGATATCATCACGGCGGTCGATAGCAAGGCAGTTAAAACAGTGCCGGAGCTGTCCTCCTATCTCGACACCAAGAGGGTGGGAGACAAGGTGACCCTGACCGTGATCAGGGACGGCAAGACCATCCAAGTTGATGTTACCCTCGGCGCCTGGCCCGCAACCTTGTCGCAAGGGTAGCAACAAGGGGACAGGGACGGGGGAATGTTCTCCCGACCCCTGTCCCCTACAAAGGAGGATGGTAGTGCAAATTGGCTTCATTGGTCTGGGTCGTATGGGGAGCGAGATGGTGCAAAGGCTCCTCACCGGCGGCTTCGAGGTTTTGGCCTATGATATCCAGAGGCAGTCTGTCGAGGCAGCAATTCGGCAGGGGGCCAGAGAAGCCCAATCTCCGGCAGATCTGGTGGCCGCGATGTCGGCCCCGCGCCTTGTCTGGGTGATGGTACCGGCGGGAGCGGCCGTGGCCGCGACGATCTGGGGCGAATCCGGGTTGGCGGCAACGATGGAGCCGGGAGATGTCATCGTCGATGGCGGCAACTCCCACTACCGGGATTCCCTGGCCCACGGCGAGAAGTTGGCCCGGCGCGGCATCGCTTTTCTGGACGTGGGCTCGAGCGGCGGGCTTGAGGGAGCAAGGAACGGACTCTCGCTGACGATCGGCGGCGAGCAGGAGGCCTTCGAGAAGTGCCGTCCTGTCTTTTCTGCCCTCGCTGCTCCCGATGGTTACAGGCATGTCGGTCCGGGCGGCAGCGGCCATTTCGTCAAAATGGTCCATAATGCTATCGAATATGGTGTTCTTCAAGTTCTGGGCGAGGGTCTCTGGCTGCTGGAAAAGTCGGAACTCGAAGTCGACCTGACCGGGACCATCCAGGCCTGGAACAATGGCAGCATCATCCAGTCGCGCTTACTGGCGATGTGCGGCGCGGTCTTCGCCAATCGCCAGGCGTTTGACCCCATCGCCGCCGAGATCGGCGGTGGCAGCACCGGCCAATGGGCCATCGACGAGGCCAACCGACTCGGCATCCCCTTACCCTTGATCACCCTATCTTATATTGAACGTCTCGCTTCGCGGCAGAGTGAATCCTTCTCCGCCAAGGTCGTGGCAGCCCTGCGCCAGGAGTTCGGTGGCCACGAAGTCAAGACAAAGTAGGTCACGGACCGGGCTTTCGGGAGTTGGCACGATTTATCTGCACTTCTCTCGCAATTTGCGAACCAAACGAGGACGCTCTGGACAAGCCTGCTATAATCACTACAGTCGAACGGGATAGATTCATCTTTGAGGAGGAGGAATCATGCTGCCACTTGAGGGGATCAAAGTAGTCGATATGGCTCAGGTTTTCATGGGGCCTGGCGCCGCCCTCTATCTGGGCGACCAGGGGGCCGAGGTCATCAAAGTAGAGCCGTTGGCGGGCGACTCGACGCGATGGCTGCATACTACTCCTTACCTGGTAGCACACGGTTTCAGCAAGCCATTTCTGGCCCTCAATCGCAATAAGCGTAGCATTGCTTTGCAGGCCCGCTCGGAGGAGGGATTGGATATCGTTCAGCGCCTGGTGAGGTGGGCCGATGTGTTCATCTTGAACCTGCGTCCGGGTACCGAAGGCGAGATGAGACTGGACTATGAGTCGCTGGCGGCAATAAATCCGCGGCTGATCTACGTGACCATCAGTGCTTTTGGTTATGAAGGCCCTGAGAACAGCTTGCCCGGGTACGACATCATCATCCAGTCGCGTTCGGGCATGCTTTCGACCCGGCGCGACAGCGACGGCACCCCTGTTCCTTCTGTGATCATGGTCTCCGATATATCGGGCTGCATGAGTCTATCCTATGCCATAATGGTTGCGTTATGGGAGCGCGAGAGGACCGGCAAGGGACAGAGGATCGACGGTTCGCTGCTCCATTCCGGTCTGGCAATGCAGATGCAGCAGTTGGTGTGGGTGGAAAACGACAATACTCCCCTACCCGGCCAACGACCCACGGCTTTGGCCACCTGCTATCTGTGCGCGGACGACCGGTGGATCACCATTGTGTTAATAGAGCATCACCAGTTCAAGTCTCTCTGTCGAGTCATGGAACTGGAACATCTGGCCGACGACCCCAGATTTGTCACCTATGAGCAGCGGCTGGACCAGGCCACAGAGCTTCACGAGATTCTCGAGGCCATATTCCAGACGCGATCTCTCGAGGAGTGGATAATGCGATTGAGAGCCGCGGGCGTGCCTTGCTCGCCCGTGGTGGAGCGGGGCGACGTGCCTGATGACCCCCAAACCATTGCCAATCGGATGTTGCAGGTGCAGGACCATCCCGCAGTCGGCAAGATCAAAGTGGTGTCGCCGCCTTTCAACCTCTCCAACACCCGTGACGAGAACCGTTTGCGCCGTCCCGCTCCGGGCCTCGGGGAGCATACGGTCGAGGTTCTGCGTGACTTGGGTTACGACGAGGAATCAATCTCTATCCTCCAGAAGAAGAAACTCGTGGGGTAAGGAGGGATACGGGGGTGCTCACGCAAAGGCGCAAAGGCGCCAAGAGGTCATGGTACAAAGATGTGGTGCTTCCATCTGGGTTGAGCGCGGCAATGGCTCTTAACCGCTCCGCAAAACTTTGCGGCTTTGCGCCTTTGCGTGAGACAACTAGATCCGTTCCAGCCTGGCAAAACTAAGCAGAAGCCTCTTCTGGCCGGC
>JAUSEJ010000488.1 GCA_030650265.1 Dehalococcoidia bacterium
AACCGCCTAGTACGTCGACTGGAAGCGATGGGCCTCAAGGTCACCGTTGAGCACGCTAAAGCCGCCGCGTAAAGTAAACAACCTGGCTGCCGGAGACGGTATTTTCAGAGCAGGACAGATAGCTGGCTCGGCAGGCCAAGCTGCCGAGGACAAAGAGTTGAAAAAACTACCGCCTGGGTTTATCATTAGGACACCTCCAGCTGTGGATCAGGACTGTTTGACGGCAGTACTTAACATAATCGGGAGGCCTTATTTTGTAAAGCCCTTTCCCTCTATCCCGTATCCTTATGGTGCAATCTCAGTCACCTGATCGTTGACGCTTGACAGAAGCCCTCCCCCTCATTATAGTTGCAATGATAGTTGCCATATGGTTGCGATGATGATCGGTTGTATTTTTGGAAGCAACCGCTGAAAGCTGACGGCTGAAAGCTACATACGGAGGCGATCGAGATGGGATATGTGGTCGAGGCCAGAGGACTCGTTCAGCGGTTTGGGCCCATTACGGCGGTCGATGAATTGGACCTGCGCATTCAGGAGGGGGAGATCTATGGCCTCCTCGGGCCCAACGGGTCGGGCAAGTCAACTCTCATCCGCCTGATGCTGGGTCTGCTCAAGGCATCGGCGGGCTGGATCTCGGTTCTCGGCGTTCCGATGCCGGATCGGCAGACGCTCGGCCTGATGGGCTATATGCCCCAATCCAGTTCCCTCTATCTCGACCTCACGGTTTGGGAAAACGTCAGCTTCTTTGCTACTCTCACGGGAATGAAATCAAAAACCAAGATCGACGAAGTGCTGGACCTGGTGGACCTCGCTGGACGGCGGGATTCGCTGGTCGCCACGCTAAGCGGCGGCATGCGTCAGCGGGTCTCTCTGGCCTGCGCCCTCGTCCATGGCCCGAAATTACTGCTCCTCGACGAGCCAACGGTTGGCGTCGATCCCTACCTCCGCAAGAGCTTCTGGACACATTTCCGCCAGTTGGCCGCCAACGGAACGACCATCGTCGTCTCGAGCCACGTCATGGACGAGGCGGACCGCTGCGACAGGCTG
>JAUSEJ010000421.1 GCA_030650265.1 Dehalococcoidia bacterium
AACTTCTATACCTTCCTACCCGTCAACCCCACCTGAGTAGTTACGAGTAACTCAAGAATGCGCCGATCGCCTGGCGGCAGCCTCCTCAGCCGGTCTAGAATGAGGCGGCGAATGCTTGGGGGAAGGTCGACCGATGGTTCCGCATTGAGGATCCAGCCATCGTTCTCAGACGGAATGCGGGCGAGGTCGCCCGAGTCGACGAGGGATGCTAGGAGGGATTCGATAAAGAGCGGCGTCCCTCTTGCCCGCTTGTCGATAAGATCGAGAAGGTCACCTGGCGGTTCTCCATCAAGGATTCCCCTGACCAACTGGTTCACCGCGGTTGAGCTCAAAGGGGGGACCACGATCTCCTGCGCTAGCCCTTCTCGCTCCAGCGATACTATCAACGCTTGCACGCCCTGAGAAGCATCCAAGGTGCCGAAGCCGTAGGTGGCAAGCAGCAGCACGGGCTGGTTGGCCAGGCCGCGAGCGATGTAATGCAAGAGATCGATGCTCGCCGGATCGGCCCAATGCACGTCGTCGACGAAAAGCGCGACGGGGGCCTCCTTTGCGAGTCGCTTGAGGAGTCGTGACATCGCTCCAAACAAACGGGTTTTCTGGAGGGCGGGGTCTCCCAGCCCTTCCAAGGGGATGGCCGGCGCAAAGAACTCCAGGCCGCCGAAAAGACGCCCCAGGTCAGGCAAGTCATTAACCAAGGCGGCCAGGCGGACCGGGTCGAAACTGCGAATAAGGAGGTCGAACGCGTCGACTACCGGGGCGTAGGCTAACCCGGTTTCCAGAGGAAAGGCACGACCTTCGAGCACTCTGAACCCGTGTTTCCTCGCTACGGCAAGTGCTTCTCGCACCAGTCTAGTCTTGCCGATGCCGGGCTGGCCGGTTAGGAAAATTGTGCTGCCTTTCCCTTCGGCGGCGCGGTCCAACCGGGTGACGAGGCCGCGCAACTCGTTATCACGACCAACGAAAGGCGATGCTGCTCTAGGGCCCAATGGTCTTCGGACCAGAAGATTGGTCTTGAGGTCCCCGTGGTGTATGACCATCCCCAACATCTCCACACTGACGCTACTTGCCTGCCACTAAGCGAAGCCGGGTCCTGAAGTATCGGAAACGTGTTCTGTTCAGAGATCTGACAGAGAAAGGGTCCGCTGTTGTCAGCCTATGCTGTCTCAAAGATCCACTATCTCGTTTCTGACTTCTTAGCCTGTTGTAAACGCTTCTGGGGTCGTCTTTGACCGTCATCCGGCGTGGAAAACATTTGAGGTGGTTTGTGACCTTCGACATCCGCGCTGCCTTCATTGGGTGCATGGTCATCCAAGCCAGAATATAATAGCATCAGGGTTGTCTGGCGTCAATCCCCCTTCTTCCGGGTGACGAGAATAGATGACGAGAATACTCACCATCCGCGCCGAGGTCGTCAAAGCCACAGAGCATTTCTTCGTCAAGACCCGAGAGGGGATTGGCTACGGCTTGCCGATCATATTCTCAACTTCCTTGACAAGATCGTCGAGATCAAAGGGCTTTATCAGCAGCTCGGTCTCGCCCCGCTTGAGCGCATGAGTTGCTTCGACCGTATCTTCTGGCATTCCGGTGGTCAGCACGACGGGGGCTTGGCTGAGATTTCTGGGTCATTCCTGATCCGTTCGAGGACCGACCAGCCGCTCACCGGTGGCATCCTGATGTCG
>JAUSEJ010000498.1 GCA_030650265.1 Dehalococcoidia bacterium
CTTGGCGCCATCACCCACTATTATGGGTCCGAGGAGGATGGCCGCCGTGCCGATGACGACCTTATTGCCGATGGTGGGATGCCGCTTAGCTCTTTCAAGAGCGGTTCCGCCGAGGACGACGCCCTGGTACATTAGCACATCGTCGCCGATCTCTGCTGTTTCGCCAATGACCACGCCCATTCCATGGTCGATGAAGAACCTGCGGCCTATCTTCGCGCCGGGATGGATCTCGATACCGGTAAAGAACCGTGCACACTCAGACAACCAGCGCGCCAAGAAGCGCATACGATGCGTCCACAACCAGCGAGAGACCCGGTGGGCCCAGGTGGCATGGAGGCCGGGGTAAAGAAGCACGACCTCGAAGATGCTCCGGGCCGCCGGGTCTTCGGAGAACACCGTCCTGATGTCCTCTCTTATTCTGCCAAAAAAACCCATTGTCCTTTCGCGTTCTCCGTGAGCGTAACTCCTTGAACGCCTATTATATCGCACCTTCAGCCGGCGGTGTAGCAACCTTGAACAAGGGCGTAGACAAGTAACGTTCACCGGTATCCGGTAGCACGATGACTATCAGCTTGCCACGATTTTCTTCGCGCTTGGCGACCTGGATTCCGGCCCAGACAGCAGCCCCTGAGGAGATACCGGCCAGAATGCCTTCCTTTTTGGCCAGAGCGCGTGCCGTAGTCTCTGCGTCCTCTTCGGCCACGGTTATGATTTCGTCAATGACGCCTTGGTCTAACACATCGGGGACAAAACCCGCGCCGATGCCTTGAATGCGGTGGGGCCCTGGTTTGCCACCGGATAACACAGGTGACTTCGCGGGTTCAACTGCTATCGCCTTGAAAGATGGTTTTCTCTTCTTTATGACCTGGGACACTCCGGTAATAGTCCCGCCCGTTCCCACGCCCGAAATGAAGATATCAACCTTCCCGTCCGTGTCCTTCCATATCTCCTCGGCCGTAGTCTCCCGGTGTACGAGCGGGTTGGCCGGGTTCTTGAATTGCTGGGGCAAGAACGAATTGGGATTGCCGGCGGCCAATTCTTCAGCTCGCCGTATGGCGCCTTTCATGCCCTCCGGGCCGGGGGTGAGCACCAGTTCGGCTCCCAGAGCGGCAAGCAACTGCCGTCGCTCCATGGTCATGGTTTCCGGCATGGTCAGAGTGAGCTTGTAGCCACGGGCGGCGCAGACAAATGCCAGCGCGATGCCTGTGTTGCCACTGGTCGGCTCGATTATCATGGTATCCTTGGTTATAAGTCCTTTCTTCTCCGCGTCATCGATCATCGACTTGCCAATCCTGTCCTTCACGCTGTGCAGCGGGTTGAACGACTCAAGCTTCACGACAATCGTCGCATTGGCCCCTTCCGTAATGCGGTTCAGCTTGACCAGCGGGGTACGCCCTATCAATTGGGTGATGTCATTCGCAATGTTAGCCAATGGGTTCCTCCTATTAGATGTAATACATGGGCTCTAATGCCCTTTGTTTCTCTTTTTGACGCTCGGCAAGGTCCTTCAGGGTCGTGGA
>JAUSEJ010000504.1 GCA_030650265.1 Dehalococcoidia bacterium
TTGGGCAGCATCGACATCGTCCTGGGCGAGGTGGATCGGTAGTGAGTATCTTAGACTACATCCTCGACCCCGGCAATATCGGCAAGCAGATTGATACGTGGTTACAAGGCTTATTGCCGGGATGGGCCGTCTACCTGCTCCTCGCCTTGGTGGGGGGAGCACTGGTAGTTGCTTTTATCGTGGCGTGTCTGCTAGTCGAGATGTATACAGAACGGAAGATCATTGGTCGAATGCAGGCCCGCTATGGTCCGAATCGGGCCGGCTGGCATGGTGTGCTACAGCCTGTCGCCGATGCCATCAAGATCATGACCAAAGAGAGCTTTGTTCCGGCGGGAGCTGATAAGTTCATATTCAATCTTGCCCCTGTTATATCGTTTGCTCCGGCCGTGGCGGTATTCGCCGTATTCCCGTTCACGCCGGGCCTTATCTTTGCCGACCTTAACATCGGTGTCCTTTACTTCATCGCCATAAGCTCGCTAAGTGTCATCGGTGCTGTGATGGCGGGCTGGGGCTCTAACAACAAGTATTCCCTTCTTGGAGCCATGCGATCTGTGGCCCAGATGGTGAGCTACGAGGTGCCCCTTGTGTTGTCGCTGCTTGGCGTGGTGATGATCGCCGGCACGATGCAGATGGGCAAGATCGTCGAGGGCCAGACGATACCTTATATCATTCTTCAGCCAATCGGTTTTCTGGTCTATATGATTGCGGCCGTGTCGGAGACCAGTCGCTCGCCATTCGACCTGCTCGAAGCAGAATCCGAGCTAGTAGCCGGTTTCCATACCGAATATAGCGGAATGAAGTTCGCCGTTTTCTATCTGGCCGAATATACTCACATGCTGGCGGTATCGGTTATTGGCGCCACGATCTTTTTGGGCGGCTGGCAAGGTCCGGTATTGCCACCATGGCTGTGGTTCATTGGCAAAGTAGCAGTTATATTCTTCATTTTCCTGTGGCTGCGCAATACCTTGCCACGCATCCGGGTCGACCAGTTGATGAGCTTCGGCTGGAAGTTCCTTTTGCCGGTGGCTTTGGCCAACGTGTTTGTCACGGCTTTGATTTTACTGCTGGTGTCTTAGCGGGGTTTTGGAGTCAGGGTTGTGTGATCCCTGCCACTGAAGTGGCAGGCCAAACTCGGCAATAGCGTTAGCCGCCGACTTCAGTCGGCGGGTCCAGGGGTCCGATCCTAGTAGGGTTGGACTAATCTTAGTCGAGAGGACAGAGGATGTCCGGTGGTATCGGTATATTAAAGGGATTGTCGGTGACGATGCGGCAGATGTTTAGGAAGCCGGTCACAGTACAGTATCCCGAAGAGAAGTTGGCGGTTCCCGCGAGGATTCGGGGTACCAGTTTCAAGTGGTATGCCGAGCTTTGCACTGGCTGCTCGATGTGCGCCAGGGCCTGTCCTCATGGGGTCATCAAGGTCGAAACCCATTCAGCCGATGGTGCAAGTCGCATCATCGACAGGTATGACATAGATATGGGGCTATGCATGTTCTGTGGGCTTTGTGTGGAAGCGTGCCCGTTTGGTGCGTTGTTCCTCGGCAAGCGAATAGAGAATTCCACTTATAGCCGGTCCGACCTCTACTATACCAAGGAGCGCCTCACGGCCGACGATGTAGAGGCGTCCGAGTACTATCAGAGCGCTATACCTCATCACAGGCGAGAAAAGGAAGTAGTGTCTGGCGCAAGGGGGGGTCGATGAGCGACACTGGCGTAGCGATTGCCTTTTATGTACTGGCGGCGGTAATCGTGGGCTCAACCCTCAGTGTTGTCACGGTTCGCAACGTGTTTCATGCGGCCATGTATCTTATTCTGTCCTTCGTCGCCGTGGCTGGTATCTTCATCACGCTGAGCGCCGATTTTCTGGCGGCGGTTCAGATCCTTATCTATGCCGGTGCGGTGGCGATCCTGTTCGTCATCGCCGTGATGTTGACCCATGTTCCGGAGCAGGCGAGTCAGAACAACCGGCTGAGAGCCCCGGCTCTGTTCGTAGGGGCTCTGCTGTTTGCCGCCATGACCATGATCATGGTGAACACTCAGTGGATCATAAAGGCCGATGCTCCCGCTGAGAATACACCGCTGTTGATTGCCAATTTGTTGTTGAGTTCCTCGCAAGGTTTCGTCTTGCCGTTTGAGGTGGCATCGGTGCTTCTTCTTGCGGCAATGATCGGGGCAATCGTCGTGGCGAGGGAGGACTAAGAGATATGGTGATTGGTCTAAATCATTTTCTGGTCTTGAGCGCCGCAATGTTTAGCATCGGGCTGGTGGGCGCGCTATCCAAGCGGAACGCCGTGGTCATACTGATGTGCATCGAGATAATGTTAAACGCTGTGAACGTGGCCATGGTGGCGTTTTCTCGTTTCATCGTGCCTACTGCTCTGACAGGTCAGGTATTTGCCATATTCATTTTGACGGTGGCTGCCGCCGAGGCTGCCGTTGGCTTGGCGCTAATCATTTCGGTCTACCGGCGGCGGGAGACGGTCGACGTTCAGCAAATTGATCTCATGAAGTGGTGATGTTATGTGGGTGGTTTTTCGGAGGACGCCGAGTCGGGCCTCTGCCGAGATGTGGAAAGAGTTTCTAGAGGCAGAGGGGATTCCGGCGAGAGTGCTAGCGGAGCCCGGAGAGGAAGCCGCTGGCGATGGGACTCATCATACGGTTTACATCGCCAAGGCCAAACAGCACGTGGTCGAGGAGATGCTGCGAAACATCTAGGAGTTGTTGATGTCATTAGCTGACCTTGGTTGGGCGATACTTTTCCTGCCACTAATATCGTTCTTGATCGTCGTCTTTGTGACGCGACCGCGGCCAAAGCTAAGTGGTTATGTCACTATTGCCGCCATCGGTCTGGCTTTCCTCGCCTCTGTGTCCGTTCTTCTCCAGGTGATCGCCGACCCGAAGGGGACCGGAGCGATCGCGAATCCCACAAGCTACAGTTGGGTCGTTACCGGTGGCCTGAGCTTGTCGCTCGGCGTGGCGATTGACCCGCTGGCGGCCATCATGCTGGTCGTGGTTACCGGCGTGAGCCTGTTGGTCCAGATTTACTCTCAAGGCTATATGGCCGGTGACCCGGGCTATTCGCGATACTACGCCTTCATGTCTCTGTTTACGGCTTCTATGCTCGGACTTGTTCTGGCCAACAACTTGATCATGGTCTACTTCTTCTGGGAACTGGTCGGACTTTGCTCTTTCCTCTTGATCGGGTTCTGGTTTCAGA
>JAUSEJ010000512.1 GCA_030650265.1 Dehalococcoidia bacterium
TCAGCCTGGGCATCGTCAGCCTCTGTCGCATGGCACCCGTCTTGCTCTTTACTCTCATTGGCGGCGTAGTGGCCGACAGAATGGAGCGGCGCCGGCTCATGTTTGCCACCCAGACAGTGGCGATGGTGCTCGCCTTTGTTCTGGCGGTGCTCGTCTCCACGAATCTCGTTGAGTTCTGGATGGTGCTACTCATCGCCATTGGCCGGGGCGTGGCGATGTCTTTTAACATGCCCGCCCGGCAATCGTTGATCTCGGAACTCGTCCCGCCCGAGGATCTAATGAATGCCATCGCCCTAAACTCTGCCACCCAAAACCTGACGCACGTGATCGGGCCGGCCATCGGCGGCTTTCTCATCGCCGTTACGGGCGTGTCAGGCGCCTTCTACCTCAACGGGGCGAGCTTCCTGGCCGTACTGTATGCCCTGTCGATTATGCGCTTTGCCGAGCGCCCTGTGAAGGTCCACTCGGGAGTGTTCGCCGACCTCACCGACGGGGTCTCCTACCTGAGCAGACATACCGTACTACGCACTCTCGTATTGCTGGCTTTGCTGCCCATGGCGCTCGGCATGCCCTATATGACGATGCTGACGATTTTTGCCAGTGATGTACTCAAGGTAGGTGGCGGTGGACTGGGTCTGCTCACCGCCTGTGCCGGCATTGGCGCCGTGGTAGGTGCTCTTCTCATCGCTTCGGCCCGCGATATCGCCAGCCGCGGACGGCTAATGCTGGTGGGTCTGGTAGCCTTTGGCCTGATGCTGGCAGCCTTCTCCTTCTCGCCCTGGCTGTGGCTTTCACTAATCATGCTGCTTGGAGTTGGCGCTAGCCAGCAGGCGTACCAGTCTGTCAACAATACGCTTATTCAGTCTTACGTGGACGAGAAGTATCGGGGCCGCGTCCTCAGCACTCTCCTTCTCAGTCGGAGCATGGTTCCCCTGGGAACCATGCTAGCCGGCGTTGGCACTGTCGCCTTTGGCGCCTCGGTTACTATGGGCGCCATGGGCCTTGCCCTGGTGGTCATTGGGCTTCTGGTCGCTCGCCTCGTTCCCGCTGCGCGCAAACTCCGCTAATCGCTGGAAGAATACATGATATTGGGGATGCAACGGCGCCATCCCTCTGCTATAATTAATCCGGTTGCATCACCATTTGGTGAGGAGGTGAATGGGACTGATGAGTATCCGATTGTAAGCATGGCCCGTAATCAGAGAATGGTCAGAGAAAGGATGGAATAAAAGTGGTCCGCATTGACGAACTGGCGAAGAAATATCCCAATATTCCCCGCGATCTCATTGTAAAATGGGAACTCTGGAACCATGGTGTGAAGGACAACGATGACCTTGATAAGGTGAGCCGGTGGAAGGTGATCGAGGGCTCCTACCAGAACAAGTTTGATGAAGTAGCCATCAAGGACTTGGTGGCTAGACGGCCATCAAGAGTGAAGGAAGGCCGCATCCTCCGCCCGGATTCCTTTTTCATGAAAAGTAGTTTGAACGCTCCTCTTGTCATTAGCCCCGCCAGTCCCTACGAGATCAGAGAAGTAAGCGCGAACAAGTTCGCCCTCTATGAAGGTGAGGAGAAGGTGGACCTTGACCTCTACTTTCCCGAGCCAAAGCCGCGCGACGGCGCCGAACCTCTGACCAGCAGAGGAACACCGATATCCAGACTGGTCAGGTCCCCTCGCAACTGCTTCTTCATTTTCCCCGTCCGCTACTGTGAGTATTTCGCCTCCGGGGTCCAATGCAAGTTCTGTAACTTCAACGTGGGGCAGGAGGGTGTTCGCTCGATAGGGCTGGACCGCCCGGTGACGGAGAATCTCGAAGATGTTGTCGAGGCCTACAGTATTCGCAGCTCAGAGGTCAAACTGGTCGAGGGTCACTTCGAACTGGGCGGCTTTGCCAACTCCGAAAACGAGGAAAGAATACACACGAGTTTTGTGGAGAGTGTGGCCAAAGCGGGACCCCACAAGCCCAACCTTTCTATTCTCACCGAAGCCCTGAGCCGCAAGGGCCTGCAAAGGCTACAGGATGTAGGACTCGACACTATCTGCATCCAAAACGAGGTGTGGGAGCCCCAAAGCTTCGCCAACTCGCTTCCAGGCAAGGCCAAGCATAGCTCGTACGAGCGCTGGCAGGAGTTTGTTTCTGAGGCGGTAGATATTCTCGGTGTCGGCAACGTCGCCTGTAAGACCATTGGCGGTATTAGTCTCGTGGCGGGGACGCACCAGACCTGGCAAGAAGCCCGGGATACCCACATCGAGCATATTCGCGAGATGACCAAGATCGGCGTACTGCCATCCATTGGCTGCTTGCGCCTGCCCGTAGGATCGATTTGGGGGGCAGATATCGCCACTCTGCGGGAGAAGCTACCGCCCACGGAGTATTATTTGGAGCTCTTTGGCCCCCATCACGATGCGATGACTGAGGCCGGTCTCTACGACAAGATGAACAAGTTCATGTACTGCGGCCTCGATTGTGCCCATGCCCTCTACACCGGGGATCTTGGGGTCCTGGAACGTGCTGGAGACTGGGGCAACTGGATGTCCGACGTCGTTCCGGACAAGGCGAACTGGATACTCAACTGGCTAAAAGAGATAAAATCACCAGCAGAAGTGTCGAAGACGAGCGGCAAATAGAGTCAGAACAAGGGGGCGTACGTAGGGGCGAAAGATTTTTCGCCCCTACATTTTATTGGGAAAAGGCAATAGCGTTAGATCACGTAGGAGTCGGGCGCATAGATTCGCAATTTGCGGGGTGTGACGAAAACCGTATCGCCTACAATCAGCGATAGCGCGTGGTATCGCTCTCGGCTGAGTTGTGCTTCGATGAGATCGCCCCCATCGCGCCTCTCCATCTCCAATCGCACTATCGGGCCAATGGCATGGACATAGGTCACGATGGCTTCGATTGCTGGCGTGCCATTGCTGCTGCGCTCGACCTCCATCTCGTGGGGTCGGGCGTAGCCAATCGCCATCTCGCCCGAGAAGGACCGGTTGTCGACTGGCTCCATTCCTGACTGCTCAAATGTGCCGATCTGCAAGCGCCCCTGGTTAACCCGACCACGAAAGAGGTTGACGCTGCCCAGAAAGTTATAGACAAAGGGGTTGCTCGGGTGATCGTAGACCTCCTCAGGTTTGCCTACCTGCTCGACCCGGCCCTCGTTCATTACGACGATCCGGTCGGCTACCTCCAGCGCTTCTTCCTGATCGTGAGTAACGAATACGCCGGTGATCTGCAGCTCGTCGTGAAGTTGTCTCAGCCAGCGGCGTAGCTGCTGCCGTACTTTAGCATCTAGGGCGCCAAAGGGCTCGTCGAGTAGTAAGACCCTGGGTTCCACGGCCAAAGCCCTCGCGAGGGCGATGCGCTGGCGTTGACCTCCCGAGAGCTGGGAAGGGTAACGCGGCGCCAATCCCTCCAGATGGACGAGCTTGAGGAGTTCGTGAACCTTGTCTTTGATTTCGGCCCTGGAAGGACGCACCTTGCGTGGCTGCACCTGAAGACCGAACGCAATATTGTCGAAGACGGTCATATGCCGGAACAGGGCGTAGTGCTGAAACACGAAGCCAACCCGCCGGTCGCCAACGCTACGATTTGTCGCATTCTCGCCGTCAAACAGGATCGACCCCCTATCGGCGATCTCCAGACCGGCGATGATCCGCAGCAGTGTGGTTTTGCCTGAGCCGGAAGGCCCCAGAAGCGCCACCAATTCGCCGGTAGGTATCTCGAGACTGATGTCGCGAAGAGCGGTGAAAGCACCGAAGGTCTTGGTGATGCTGCAAACTTCTATGCTCACACTGTTTGTCCTCCACCGGTATGACTCTCGCTGGCGAGAAATTGTTGCTCGGACTTCCACTCGACCAGCCTCTTTGCCGCCAGTGTTACAAAGGCCAAA
>JAUSEJ010000527.1 GCA_030650265.1 Dehalococcoidia bacterium
TTTGGCCGGCTTCACGGTCAACATCGAACGGGCCGAAATCCGGACTCTGAACGGCGAGGCGCACGACATCTTCCGGGTGACCGATGTTGGCGGGCGCCCAATCACTAGTGAGAATAGAATCCACGAGTTGCAGGTAGCAACCGCGCTGGTCAAGCAATTTACCTATCTGCTTCCCCGATCGCCGGATCCGGGTCTGGCCTTGCGCCAGTTCAATGCCCTGATTTCCCAGATGCTTTCCCGACCAAATTGGACGGAAGAGTTGTCTAACCTCTGGTCGTTGTCGGTGCTGGAGACCCTTGCCGACCTGATGGGGGTGAGCCGATTCCTCTGGGAAGACTTCCTGCGCATGCAGCATGAGAACCTCTTTCCTGTACTCCTCGACGTGCCCTCCCTCAAAGAACCACGATCGATGGCACAGTTGCGCGAGGATCTCGTGGGTCAATTGGGTAGGGAGACTTCTCAGGCCGGTCATGTTGCCGCGCTCAACGCCTTCAAAGATCGAGAGATGTTCCGCATCGACCTGCGTCACATAACGGGGAGAAGTGAGTTCGCCGCCTTTGCCGGGGAGTTGTCGCAACTGGCCGAAGTGACGGTGGAAACAGCCGCCGAAATAACGCAAGAGGCGCTCCAAACACAGTTCGGGACGCCAATCCTGCCGGATGGCCGTGACTGCCCCTGGTGCATTTGCGCCCTTGGCAAGTTTGGCGGCGGCGAATTGGGGTTCGGCTCAGACCTCGAGCTGGTCTTTCTGTATGAAGGTGAGGGCGCCACCAATGGACCCACAGTTATTCTGAACTCCGAGTACTTCTGGCGGTTTGTTCAGACCTTCCAGAGCATCTTGATCGCCCGGCAAGAGGGTATCTTCGAGATCGATCTACGCCTGCGTCCTTATGGCAGCGCCGGGGCTCTGGCGTGCAGCCTGGATGGATTCGCACAATACTATTCGGAGCAGGGCGATGCCGAGCATTTCGAACGGATGGCGCTAGTTAGAATGCGCCGCGTGGCCGGAGACATCAGGCTGGGGGCAAGAGCGCTGTCGGTGCGGGATTCCTTCGTATATTCCGGCAGGCCGCTCGACATCGAAAACATCCTTCACCTGCGTCACCGACAGGCCACAGAACTCGTGCCCCAGGGACAAATAAGCGCTAAGCATAGCCCCGGCGGCCTCGTCGACGTGGAATACTTCGTGCAGGCCTGGCAGATTGCCGCAGGACACGCCGATCCCGCTGTCCGCGTTACAAACACCATCAGGACCATCGGGCTGCTGAACGAGCATGGGTACATCGGACACGAGACAGCCAGTACGTTGCGCGACAGCTACAACTTTCTTCGGCAGCTTATCGATGCTCTGCGCGTGGTCCGCGACAATGCCAAAGACCTTGCCATACCACCGGAGTCCTCGCGCGAATTCAACTACCTCGCCCATCGCCTTCACTTTGACTCGCCATCAGCGCTCCAAGAAGCGATCAATTCGCGCATGTCTTCCGCCTGCGACCTCTGGGCCAATTCACCTCCACCTCCTCTCTACGTCCCTTGAGCCTGTCAATCACCATATTCGTCATGCTCTACGTGATATCCCGA
>JAUSEJ010000541.1 GCA_030650265.1 Dehalococcoidia bacterium
TTTGGCCAGTTATGACCAGCAAAGACGTGAACTGAATAGCGAGATCGAGAGTCTGAGCACCAGTGTTCTGGCCGAGTCGGAGGCTCTAACAGCCGCCAAGGACCGGCTCTCCACCCTGGTTCGTGAATCGGGCAGCGAAAAAGACCATGTCCTCGTCTCCCAAGGGGAGATCGACAACAAGAACACGAAGCAGGCAGAATTGCAGGCCCAGTATTCGAAATTTCAGGAACAGTCTCTTTCGTCAGCTTCTGTGCTTGCAGACATCCACAATCGCCGGCGCCAATTGGCAGAACGCGAGGCCAAGCTTTCTGCCGACGCCAACAAACTAAAGACTGAGGACGGAAGATTGCAGGCGACTATCGCCGAGAAGCTTGGCCTCGCAACAGAGCTTCAGGGGCGCCTGGAAATATGCACCGGCGATCTGAGCGCCCTCACGGCAGAGCGGGACAGGGTTGTGGTAACGAGGCGGGAGACGCACGGCCGCATCAAAGAAATCGAGGCAAAGGTTGGCGAGGCACAGCGGGAGGCGACCAGACTCCAATCCCAGTGCGAGACACTGTCCAAGCTTCAAGACAGCTACACTGGCCTCTACACAGGGGTCAAGACGGTGCTGCAAGCGGCGAAGGGACAGGGGTCAGGGGACAGGGGTCGGGGGACAGGGGTTAGCGGCTGGGGGACCGATTCCCGGCCCCTGTCCCCTGTCCCCCGACCCCCCGACCTGGCCGGCGTGATCGGCATTGTGGCTTCTCTTATCGAAGTACCGAAGGATCTGGAAATTGCCGTGGAAGTGGCTCTGGGCGGACACCTTCAGGATATAGTAGTCGAAAGATGGGCACATGCTGAGGATGCTATTGAGTTTCTCAAGAGAACCAAAGGCGGTAGAGCCACTTTCCTGCCCCTCGATAGCATGAGGGGCGGCAGTCCTACCGGGAGAAGGACGGCTGTCCAGGGGGTCCCTGGCGTGATCGGCATTGCCTCGGACCTTGTAAAATACGATACCCGGCTAACTCGGATCATGGAACAGATGCTCGGGCAAACAATTATTGTCGAGAATCTGATCGTCGCCCGAAAAGTGATGGAGGGGATGGTCTCCAGCGGCCAGATCGTTACTCTGGCAGGCGAGATAGTGCGACCAAACGGCTCCCTGACCGGCGGGGCCACGAGAACTCAGACCGAAGGAGCGATGCTGTTCAGGGTAAGGGGGTTGAGAGAACTCCCGGAGCAAATCCGGCAGGTGCTGGCCAGGCAAGGCGATCTCGAGAAGTCGTTGGGAATCGAACGAGACAGGGAGCGAACTATCGACGCCAGATTGACCGAAATGGAAGGTTTAGAACGCAAGCTTAGCCAGAATAAGCGGGGCCTCGAAGACGATGAAGCGAAATCTCGCAGGCTATTGGACCGGTTCCGACAGGAGGCCGAGTTTCAGAGCAGATTGTCCCACCAAGCGGCGACCGAGCGGACCGAGGTTGAAAGCAAAAGGCGGGAACTGCTGGGCAAGCAGGCGGAAGCGGAGAAAGCCGGCGAAGCAGCGCGCCGCCGCCAGGACGACCAACGGCAGAGGATGGAGGCATTTCTGGCAGAACGGGCAAGGGATCAAGAGGGATTCAACGAACTGAGGACCAGAGTAGCGGTGATGGACAAGGCCATAGAGAGCGAAAGAATTTTGATGGCCAATCATCATTTGGGGCTGCGTCGTCAGGAGGCTCAGAAAGAAGCAAAACTGGAACGCCGGGAGGCTCTGTTGGCAGAAACCAGCCAGTTGGACGCAGAAGTGGCGTTCTTGGGGCGGGAGAAGGTCGACATAGAGCGCCAACTGGAGGCCCTCGATACTTGTATCGAGCCGGCTCTCAGTCGATTGACCGAACTAGATACCGAAGAAACCGTTCTTTTGCATGAGGAATCGGCCCTCAAAGCGAAGGTTCTGACGGCGGAGAGACAATTGGTGCAGGCAAATTCGGTAGCTCAGCGTTGCGGTGAGGATCTAGCGAACCTGCGAGAGCGGATGGAGGCGGAAGGCATAGATCTGGTGCCTGAAGGTTCGCCCTTCGCCGAGGGACCCGGGCCTGGCGGCCAGCCATGGCAGTTGAGCCCCGGCATGACAAGCAAGGTGGTGATCGCGACAGAGGCTTACTCCTCCGGATCGCTTCAGGTCGTGGTGGATGTGGGCCACGGAAGCAATGCGGGAGAAACAAACCTGCCCGCGGAACCGTCTGCGCAAATCGCTGCCGATCCCATTGTCATGAAACGCCGGATCGATCGCCTACGAGGCCAGTTGCGCAGTATTGGGCCCATCAATGCCTCTGTCATAGACGAGTACGAAGAAACGCAGAGCCGGCACGACTTTCTCGACGCGCAGATTCGGGACTTGACCGAGTCAGAAAAATCCCTGCGGGAGGGGATTGCCATCCTTGATACCGAGGCAAAGAAACGTTTCGATGAGGCCTTCGAGACTCTTGGTCGGGAGTTCAAACGGTTTTTTGCCCAGTTGTTTGGTGGAGGCACGGCAAAACTGGTGAGAGCGGATGAAAATGAAGGCGGAGGTGGCATCGACATCATCGCCCAGCCACCTGGCAAGCGTCTTCAGAGTCTATCCTTGTTGTCTGGCGGTGAGCGCGCGCTGACCGCAACGGCGCTCCTCTTCGCCATCCTGAAGGTGAATCCCGCTCCCTTTTGCCTGCTCGACGAGGTAGACGCCGCCCTCGATGAGTCCAACGTCGGTCGCTTTGTCGGCGCCCTAAAGCAGCTATCGGAAAATACTCAATTCATCGTCATCACCCACAATCGTGGCACCGTCGAGGTAGCCGACACCCTCTACGGCATATCGATGAACTCAGACGGAGCCTCCAAAATGGTTTCCCTCAAGCTGGAAGAAGGCGCCGCGATCGAGGTCGCCTAATCGCCAGGATCACGTCCACCTTGATGAGTTTTCATGGTCTTGATTCACTATCCAATTGGACCAAAAGAAAACTGAGGTTCTTCACAAAGTGCTTTTCTCGTGGTATAATGCGAGCGTTGTTGTTACCTGCTGTCCGCCTTATCGCCTCGGTTGGAATGCAGATAGCCTGTTTCGTATCAGGACTTGCGGGAGTTCTCAGCCGGGTAACCACAGGTGGTGACAAATGCCATACGACGAATCTCCGCTGACTGTCAAGCCAGAGAGCGCGACAGAGACCACGACAAGACAGCGCTTAATTCTCGCATCTGTCGTGGCTGTAGCTGTCGGCTTGTTCCTG